>DASVTM010000272.1:0-1664 GCA_036387575.1 Brevundimonas sp. | reverse complement strand
GCCGCTAATATCGCCGAAGGTTACGGCCGAGCGACCAAACTCTCCTACATCAGCTTTTTGCGCATCGCCCAAGGCTCCCTGAAAGAGCTTGAAACGCACTTGATCCTGGCCACCCGAGTCGGCATCGCCGCCCAGCAACCCACTGACGACATTCTTATCCAGACCAACGAGATCGGCCGCATGCTTCACAGTCTGATGGGCAAGCTCCGCGACCACCCGGGGCGCTAAACTGAAGCGGCTTGCCCCCGCTTCACTGCCTACTGCCTACTGCCTACCTGCCTTCTTCCGTAACCCCCAACACCTCTCTTGCGCCCACGGCGCACCTCCGCTATCAGCCCCGCTCCGATGCGAGCGGTCGTGGCGGAATTGGTAGACGCGCAGCGTTGAGGTCGCTGTGGGGCAACCCGTGGAAGTTCGAGTCTTCTCGACCGCACCATCAGTCAGAGCGCTCCGGCGAGCTGACAGGACATGACGATACAGGGATAGAAGGCCACTACCAGGGCTGGAATACATCGAGAGGGAGGCAACCGCGTGAGCGACAAGACCGCCCTTCTCGACCCTGACGTCAAACGCCGCGTGATCGCGGTCGAAGACCACGAAGCGCTGGACGAGGACTATGTCCTGACGCCGTCCTTCGTCGAAAAGGTGGTCGACGCCTCCGACGACGGCGACGGCCTGCGGCTCCGGTCGCTGCTCGAGGACCTTCACCCCGCCGACGTCGCCGACCTCATGGGCTTCCTGACGTCCGAGCACCGCGCTGTGGTCGTGCTCTGGCTCCCGCCGGAGCTACTTGCCGACACCCTGCCCGAACTCGACGAGGGCATCCGCGAGGAGGTGCTGGAACGCGTCCCCCACCTGACTCTGGCCGAAGCGCTGCAGGAACTCGATTCCGACGACGCCGCCGCCGTGGTCGAGGACCTCGAGGACGACCAGCGCGAGCGCGTTCTGTCGGCCATGCCCGCCGGCGACCGCGCCGCGATCGAGAGCTCGCTGTCCTACGCCGAGGATTCCGCCGGCCGCCTGATGCAGCGCGAGGTCATGGCCGCGCCCGCCTTCTGGAACGTCGGCGACACCATCGACCACATCCGTCGTCAGGGCGACGACCTGCCCGAACTGTTCTTCGACATCTATGTCGTCGATCCGATGAACCGGCCCATCGGCGGCCTGCCGATCAGCCGTCTGCTGCGCAGCAGCCGCGACGTTCTCCTGACCGATGTCATGGAGCCGATCAACGACATCGCCGTCGATCAGGATCAGGAAGAAGTCGCCTACATTTTCGAGAAGTATCACCTGATCTCGGCCCCGGTCATCGACGCCAGCGGGCGTCTGGTCGGCCAGATCACCGTCGATGACATCGTCAACATCATTCAGGAAGAGAACCGCGAGGACATCCTGCGCCTCGCCGGTGTGCGCGACGAGGACCGGGGCTCGTCGGTGCTCGAGATCGTCCAGGGTCGCGTGCCCTGGCTGGCCATCAACCTGTTCACCGCCGTCCTGGGCGCCAGCGTCATCGCCTTCTTCGGTGCGACGATCGAGCAGATCGTGGCGCTGGCGGTGCTGATGCCGATCGTCTCCGCCATCGGCGGCAACGCGGGCACCCAATCGCTGACGGTCACGGTGCGTGCGCTGGCGATGCGAGAGCTGAACAACGCCAACGCCTGGCG
>DASVTM010000271.1:0-2462 GCA_036387575.1 Brevundimonas sp. | reverse complement strand
CGCCCATGACGTTTTGCAGCATTTCGCTGAAACCGGGCGCCGCCGCCGGGGCTGCGCCGCCGGTCGGCGAAGCGCCGCCCTGTATCGCCGCATAGGCCTTCATCGCCGCCATCGGGTTCATGGTCTAGCTCCTATCGTTTCAGGATATCGAGGGTGCGGCTTTCCATAGACCGCGCCGTCTCGATGACGTTCAGGTTGGCTTCGTAAGCCCGCTGCGCCTCGCGCATGTCCATCGCTTCCACCAGGGTGTCGACGTTGGGACGCATCACATAGCCGTCGGCGTTGGCCGCGGGGTGAGACGGGTCGTAGTCCATGCGAAAATCGCTCTGGTCCGGCTGAACCTGCGCCAGGGCGACACCGGTCGCGCCATCGACGTTGCGCGCCTCGAACACCGGGATTTGACGGCGATAGGGCGTGCCTCCGGCGGTCCGCGCGGTTGACTCCGCGTTGGCGATGTTCTCCGCGATGATCCGCATGCGTGACTGTTGCGCGCGCAGGGCGGTAGAGGCCACGGCCATGGCGCTGTTACGGGGGGGTACGGGATCGGGCATGGTCTATTCCTGATCCGGTCTCAGCCGCCGGGCTTTCTGGCGGCCATCCGCAGCATCGACATCCATTTCGAATAGAGGCCAATGGCGGCGTCATAGGCCATGCGGCTCTCGGACATCTTGAGCATCTGCTCCTCGAGAACGACAGAGTTGCCATCGAGCGTGGTCTCCGAGTCCGGTGCGGACTCCGACGAGAAGCGCGCCACGTTCGTTTGAGGCGGTGCGATATGGGCGGCGCTCGTGCGGGTCATCTGCAGAGCGCCACCGGCCTTCATCGCCGCCGCGAAGTCGGTCGGCTGGTTCAGATCGCGTGCGACGTAGCCGGGCGTCGAGGAGTTGGCGATGTTCTGGGCGACCACGCGCTGGCGCTCGTCGAGCCAGCTCAGGCGGCCCTTGATCTGGCCCAGCAGTGGCAGGTCGGTGAAGCCCATCGGGGCGCTCTCCCATTCGATAGGCAGAAAATGCCGCCTGCATGGTTAACAGGGGGTTATTTCAACGGGTCGTTAACCACGATGCCTAAGACTGTCGTCTGACGGCCGCGCGTTTCTGCGGCCCCGGAACCAGCGCCCGCATGAACGTCCTCGATTTCGCCCGCGCCATCTTCGGCCTGGCCTTCGTGCTTGGCCTGATCGGGCTTTGCGCCTGGGCGGCCCGGCGTTACGCGCCGCAACTTATGGCCAAGCTCGGCGCCGAGCGTGGAGCGCGGCGACTGCAGGTCATGGAAACTCTCGTGCTGGACCCTGCCCGGCGGCTGGTCCTGGTCCGTGTCGACGACGAGGAACGGCTGATCTTGCTTGGCGAAGGCCGCGAGCTGATCGAGCCGCGTCAGCCTGCGCCGGGCCCTGCCCCGGTCGAAATTGCGCCAGAGCCCGCGATCCCCCCCGCCGCCAAGCCGTTTTCACGCCCGACCTTTACCAGGCTGAACCTGGGGGGGCCGAAATGAAGGTGGCCTCTTCTCTCTTCACCGTCCCGACGCGCGCCGAGTTGAAAAAAGCGGCGCTGCTGTCGTTGATCACCACCCTGCTCTGCCTGATCTGGCCGCTGGCGGCATTGGCTCAGGATGCGGCGGCTAGCGGATCCTCGATCAACGTCGACCTTGGAACCGGTGCGGGGCTGACCGAGCGGGTGGTGCAACTGGTTGGTCTGATGACCGTCCTTTCGCTGGCGCCGTCGATCGTCATCATGACCACCAGCTTCGTGCGAATCATCGTCGTGCTATCGCTTTTGCGGACGGCGCTGGGCATGCAGCAGTCGCCCCCAAACGCCGTTCTGGTGTCGCTGGCCCTGTTCCTGAGCGCCATCGTCATGGCCCCGACATGGCAGGACGCCTATGATTCGGGCATCCGCCCCCTGCTCGATCAGCAGATGGAACTGCCCCAGGCGTTTGATGCCGCGTCCGAACCTGTGAAAAACTTCATGCTGGCCCAGGTGGACCGGGACGACCTCTCGCTGTTCGTGCGGCTGGGCAAGGTCGAGCCCAATACCCAGGCGGCTGACCTGCCCCTGCGCGTGGTCACTCCGGCCTTCATGATCAGCGAGCTCAAGAAGGCGTTTGAAATCGGATTTCTTCTTTTCGTTCCGTTCCTTGTGATCGATCTGGTGGTCTCGAGCGTGCTCATGTCCATGGGTATGATGATGCTGCCTCCCGTCGTGATTTCCCTCCCGTTCAAACTGATCTTCTTCGTGCTCGTAGACGGCTGGAGACTGGTCGCAGGAAGCCTGGTGGAAAGCTTCACCAGACACTCAGTCGGGGGGTAAATCCCCGCTGTCAGGGCGTTTGCGCGTCATCGCCGCTTGCCAAGTCGCATTAAAAGCGTGTTGATCCCCCGGTCATCGCTCTGAATCGGGCGAGTTATTGGAAACGACCACATGACCACTCAAGCTGAACTGATCGCCTCCGTCGCCAAAGATGCT
>DASVTM010000270.1:0-4939 GCA_036387575.1 Brevundimonas sp. | reverse complement strand
GAGGCTCCCGAAGGCATCCTCGACGCCATCGTGACCAGCCTGATCGGGCTGCATGACCTGAACGGCGAGGCGACGTTCCGCAACAGCCGCGCGGGCTCGATCTATATCGTCAAACCCAAGATGCACGGGCCGCAGGAGGCGGGTTTCACGAACCGGCTGTTCGATGCGGTCGAGGACCTGCTGGGTCTGGAACGGCACACGATCAAGGTCGGCGTGATGGACGAGGAACGCCGTACCTCGGCCAATCTCGCGGCCTGTATCCATGCGGTGAAGGACCGGATCGTCTTCATCAACACCGGCTTCCTCGATCGCACCGGCGACGAGATGCACACCTCGATGCGAGCCGGCGCCATGGTTCGCAAGGCCGAGATGAAATCCTCCGACTGGATCGCGTCCTACGAGGATCGCAACGTCCAGATCGGCCTTGCCTGCGGCCTGTCGGGGAAGGCCCAGATCGGCAAGGGCATGTGGGCCGCGCCGGACCGGATGGCCGACATGCTGGATCAGAAGATCGGCCATCCGCGCTCCGGCGCCAACACGGCCTGGGTGCCTTCGCCGACGGCCGCCGTCCTGCACGCCACCCACTATCACCGCGTCGACGTGTTCGCGCGTCAGGCCAAGCGAGCCGCCGAGCCGGTCGCCGCCTTGTCTCGCCTGCTGACCATCCCGCTGGCCCGCGGCCATAACTGGTCGCCGGAGGAGGTCCGCGCCGAGCTCGAAAACAACGCCCAGGGCATCCTCGGCTATGTCGTGCGCTGGATCGATCAGGGCGTCGGCTGCTCCAAGGTGCCCGACATCCACGACATCGGCCTGATGGAAGACCGCGCCACCTTGCGTATATCGTCCCAGCACATAACCAACTGGCGGCTGCACGGCGTCTGCACCGACGCCGAGATCGACGCCGCGTTCGAGCGCATGGCCATTAAGGTGGACGCCCAGAACGCGGGAGATTCGCTCTATCAGCCGATGGCCGGACGTGAGGCCGATAGCCTCGCGTATCAAGCCGCCCGGGCTTTGGTGTTCGAAGGCGTCGAACAGCCGAGCGGCTATACCGAACCCTTGCTGCATCGCTTCCGCCGCCGGGCGAAGGGCGAGGCAATTTGAGCCCTAAAACAGCTCCAGTTGCGCCCTGGCGTCTGCCGGGACGCGGAACTTCGTGACGTCCAGAACGTGCCGCTCTCCCTCAAGGCCATAACGTTTAAGGGCGGCCTTGAAGCGGGTGGCGATCAGTTCGGCGACGGGGCCGACGCCCTTCATCCGCTGGGACCAGTCAGCGTCATAGTCCTTGCCGCCACGCGTCTGCCGGATCAGGGACATGACCCGGGCAGCTCGTTCGGGCCTGGCATCGGCCAGCCATTCGCGAAACAGGTCCTTGATCTCCAGCGGCAGCCGCAGCGTCACATACATGGCAGTCATCGCGCCAGCCTTGGCGGATGCTTCGAGGACGGCTTCGAGTTCGTGGTCATTGAGACCCGGGATCACTGGTGCGAAACCCACCCCGACTGGCACACCGGCATCCGCCAGCACCTTCACCGCATCAAGCCTGCGTTGCGGCGTCGACGCGCGCGGCTCCATGGCCCGGGCTAGCCCCCGATCCAGCGTCGTGATCGAAACGAACGCCGTGGCCAGCCCCTCGCGCCCCATCGGGCCGAGGATGTCGACGTCGCGGGTGATCAGGTTCGACTTGGTGATGATCGAGAACGGCTGGTTGAACCGTTGCATCACCTGCAGGATCGACCGCGTCGATTTCAGCTCGCGCTCGACCGGCTGATAGGGGTCGGTATTGCCGCCTATGTGGATGCGTTTGCAGACGTATTTCCGGGCGCTGAGTTCCTGTTCCAGGAGACGCGCGCCTTCGGGCTTGAAGAAGATCCGGCTCTCGAAATCCAGGCCCGGGGATAGGCCCATCCAGGCATGGGACGGGCGGGCATAACAGTAGATACAGCCATGTTCGCATCCTTTGTACGGATTGATGGACCGGTCGAAACCGATGTCCGGACTGGTGTTCTTGGCGATGATGGTGCGGGCATGCTCGGGCGTGAGCGTGGTCCGCAAAGGGGCAGGGGCCTCGTCGTCGGCAGTCCAGCCGTCGTCGAAGTTTTCGTGGACGACCGGTTCGAACCGGCCAGAGGCGTTGGTGCGAGCGCCGCGGCCTTTCGTTTGCAGGGGCTTTGTCGCCGGGATCATGCAGGAGAGATAACACGATGTCAGAACAAAGCAAGAACATGAAGGGCGGGAGTTGCCCTGAGCGGTAGCTGCATGATGTTATCCGAGAAGGAAGCGTCAAACCCGGACGTAGGCGCGCGGCCGGGTGCGCCTACGAAATGAGCCGGACAGCAGGCCGTCCGGCTCAATCAGATGGGTTCTGTGGTCCTTGGCCCTCCCGCCCTGATGCGAGGGTGGGACGGCTAGCCCGCTAGCTCCAGCTGTAGCTGGTCTTGGTCTGGGTGTAGAACTCCTGCGCCGCGAAGCCCTGTTCGCGGGCACCATAGCTGGACTTATTCGAGCCGCCGAACGGGACGTGGTAGTCGACGCCTGCGGTTGGCAGGTTGACCATGGTCATGCCAGCCTTGGCCCGGCGCTGGAAGTCGCGCGCGTGCTTCAGCGAGGTGGTGACGATGCCCGCTGCGAGGCCGAACTCGATCGTATTCGCGACGTGGAGCGCCTCTTCGTAGTCCTTGACGCGGATGGTCGCCGCGACGGGGCCAAACACCTCCTCGGTGTTGATAATGGCCGAAGCATCGGTGTCGGCGATCAGGGTCGGCTGGACGTACCAGCCCGGGTTGTCGAGGCTCAGGCGCTCGCCGCCGGTGACGATCCGCCCGCCCGCAGTCCGTGCGATCTCGATGTATTTGTAGCTGGTCTCCATCTGGGCCTCGGAGACCGCCGGACCCATCTGGGTGTTGGGATCCAGAGCATCGCCGACGCGCAGGGCGGCGACCTTCTCGGCCAGCAGGGCGACGAACTGGTCGTGGATGCCGTCGGTGATGATCAGGCGGCTGGAAGCCGTACAGCGCTGGCCGGTCGCATAGTAGGAGCCGTCGAGTGCGATCATGACGGCGCGCTCAAGGTCGGCGTCGTCGAGCACGATCAGCGGGTTCTTGCCGCCCATCTCCAGCTGTACCCGCGCCTGACGCTTGATGGCGCCGAGGGCCACGCCGGCGCCGACGCCCTGCGAGCCGGTGAAGGACAGGCCGTCGACATCGGGGTGATCGACGATGGCCTGTCCGACGCCGCCTCGTCCGATGACCATGTTGAACACGCCCTTCGGCAGACCGGCCTCGACAAGGATGTCAGCGAGGGCCGAAGCGGTCGCGGGCGTCAGGCCGGCGGGCTTCATCACCACGGTGTTGCCGAACGCCAGCGCGGGCGCGGCCTTCCACGCCGGGATGGCGATGGGGAAGTTCCAGGGCGTGATCAGGCCATAGACGCCGACGGCCTGACGATAGGTCTGGATCTCGACGCCCGGACGGGTCGAGGCCAGGTTCTGGCCGTGCACCCGCAGTGCCTCACCGGCGAAGTATTTGAGGATGCGGCCGGCGCGGACCGTCTCGCCGATGCCTTCCGGCAGGGTCTTGCCCTCTTCACGAGAGAGCAGGCGACCGAGTTGTTCGCGGCGTTCCATGACCAGCGTCCCGGCGCGGTCGAGCACATCGGAGCGGACCTCGGGGCTGGCTTCTGACCAAGCGGGGAAGGCGGCCTTGGCGGCTGCGACGGCGGCGTCGACCTCGGCCTGACCGCCATCGGGGGTGTTGGCGACGATCTCGTTGGTGTTGGACGGGTTGTGGCTCTCGCCAGGCCGCGCCGTATCGACACGCTCGCCGTTGATGAGGTGGGAGAGCTGCAGGGTGTCGGTCACGGGCGCGTTCCTTCGAAGCTGTCTGTCGCGGCTATATGGGGCGCGGTGTAGTCCGCCGACAGGCCCGGGCGAACATCCAATGGAGTATCGATCCAGAGCGGCGGCGCATCGATCGGTCGCTGTGAGCCTCGGTGCAGCGTGATCAAGCCAAATCCCGCATCGGTCGATAGCCCCTTTGGCTTAGACCCGCATCGACGGGGTCGTTAGCGTTCATCAGGGCGCGATCACAGCGCCGGGCGGCAGGAGCCGTCTTGTAGTGAGGAACTCCATGTCCAGAATGACCCCCGCAGAGATGGCTGCGACGATCGGCGGCGGCCTGCTGTCCTTCCCGGTCACCCACTTCGATGCGGCTCACCAGTTCGTCGAGAAGGACTACCGTGAGCACTGCGCCTGGATGCTGGAGTATGAGCTGGCCGGCCTGTTCGCCGCCGGCGGCACCGGCGAGTTCTTCTCCCTGACGCCTGCCGAGGTCGGCAAGGTGGTCAAGGCCGCCGTGGAGGAGACCAACGGCAAGACGCCGGTCGTCGCAGGCTGCGGCTATGGTACGGCGATCGCGGTCGATCTGGCCCAGTCGGCCGAAGCCGCCGGCGCCGACGGCCTGCTGCTGCTGCCGCCCTATCTGATGGTTCCCGGCCAGGAAGGCCTCGCGGCGCACGTCGAAGCCGTCTGCAAGGCGACCTCGCTGGGCGTCATCGTCTACAACCGCGACAACGCCGTGCTTCAGCCCGAGACGCTGGCCAAGCTGTGCGACCGCAACCCCAACCTCGTCGGCTTCAAGGACGGCGTGGGCGACATCGAGCTGATGATGCGGGTCTATGCCCGGATGGGGGATCGCCTGACCTACGTCGGCGGCCTGCCGACCGCCGAGACCTTCGCTCCGGCCTATCTTGAGATGGGCGTCACGACCTACTCGTCGGCGATCTTCAACTTCGTGCCCGAGTTCGCCCTGAGCTTCTATAAGGCCGTCCGGGCCCGCGATCACGCCACCATCATGGCCGGTCTGCGCGACTTCGTCCTGCCCTACATCGCCCTGCGCGACCAAGGTAAGGGCTATGCCGTGTCGATCGTGAAGGCGGGCAT
>DASVTM010000269.1:0-12944 GCA_036387575.1 Brevundimonas sp. | reverse complement strand
GGCCTTGAAGCCGGCTTCGTAGCTGTCGACCAGTTCCGACGGGAAGAAGGTCGAAGGCAACGGCGTAACGCCGCTCTGCACCCGGTCGAGATTGTAACCGAAGCTCTTGTAGCCGCGTGCGTACGACACATAGGTCATCAGAGACGGGTTGAAGCGGTAAGCCGCCTTGACTGTGCCGCTGAACTCGCCGTCGCTCTCTTCCTGATGCGTGGCGCGGTTATTGAAGGCGGCGTTAGCCCAGGGCAGGCAGATGGTGCCGAGGATCGTCTGACCGGCGGCGCCCAGCACGCCGACGATGGCGCCTGCGTTGGCTCCGGCAGCGGCACAGGTGTTGGAGTTGCCGTTCTGGTTCGTCTGAAGCGCATCCAGCGACTTGGAGTCGTAGGTGTAACGAAGCCCGACGGTGATATCGAGCTTGTCCGTCACGTGGAAGCTGTTGTTGGTGAACAGCGCTACCGAGTCCGAATCCTGGCTGTAAGAGTCGCGAACGCCTGCGCCAGTGATGAAGCCTATGCCGCCGCCGGAGACGGCGCCGCCGGTGCCGAGGCACTGCTGCAGACCCAGCGCCGTCTGGGCGGTGCGGGTGAAGCAACCGATGTCATTCGGGCTGACCGGGAAAGCCGGCACGGCGCGATTCAGGTTGGCGCTGAGCAGGAAAGACAGAAACGGCGTGTAGTCAGGGCCGAAGATATAGCTGTCTGTGCGGTCGATGTGTTCGCGCGTGGCGAAGGCGCCAACGAGCCAGTCCAGCTTGTCGGTCTGACCGGCCAGACGGACTTCCTGAGTGATGTTGCCGACGCGGTAGCCGTAGTCGCCGTTCGGGTCGCGATGCAGGATATCAGCGCCGGTGTAGTCAATGTCTTGGCCGTTGACCGAGTCCCACTGGCGCCACGAGGTAACGGTGGTCAGAGTCGCGCCGCCGAAGCTTGTGAGGTCGAAATTTCCTTCGGCCGAGATGCCGCGGTCCTCGATCTCCTGTTCGGTGCCGTTGTTGGCGAAGCCGGTGCGCGAGAACGGCAGTCGGCTGAACGTCGCGTTCGGCGGGCGCTGGCCGGTTCCGGTCGAGAGGCCGTCGATGAACGGATAGGTCTGGCCCGTGCGGACCTGCGTACCCGTGCAGCAGTATTCGTCACGCTTGGAATAGTCGGCGATGATGCGGATCGAGGTGTTGTCGTTCGGCAGGATCAGAACCTGACCGCGAGCGGTCCAGAAATCCTGGTTCTGGTCATCCCTCTGCGAACGCGGGCCGTCGCCGATATCAACAGGGTTGAAGCCGTCTCGCGTGCGCCTGGCGGCGTACAGGCGGAAGGCGACCTGGTCATTGATCGGGCCGGTGACCGAACCCGAGGCGCCGAGAGCGTTGAAGTTGCCCCAGGTCAGTTCGGCGTTGTATCCGGGCGTGAACGAAGGCGCTTCGGTGATGATGTTGACGACGCCGGCCGAGGTGTTCTTGCCGAACAGCGTGCCTTGCGGGCCCTTGAGGACTTCGATCCGCTCCAGTTCGCCGAGATCGCCGAAGCCGACGCCGTTGCGCGAGCGATAGACGCCGTCGATGACGACGCCGACCGAGCTTTCCAGACCGGGGTTGTCACCCACGGTGCCGACGCCGCGGATACGGACCGTGGTCGAGGCTTCCGACGTGGTCGAGGTGACGGTCATGCCGGGCGTCAGGATCTGGAGATCCTTGATGTCCTTCACGCCGGCGTTGTTGAGGGCTTCCTGATTCAGCGACGTGACCACGATTGGCACGTCCTGCAGGCTCTGTTCACGCTTCTGGGCGGTGACGATGATGTCGTCGACGGTCGCGGTGGGTCCGTCCTGATCCGCGGTCTGGGCTGATGCGATCCCGGCGAAGCCGAAAACCGCAGCGCCGACGACGGCTGCGGACGTAGTGCTGCGAAGAATTTGCGTAAGACGCATGGACGGCTCCCGGCTCATGGCCCGACTGTCCCTTGGGAGCAGTCGCGGCGTTTCCTGTTCCCAACCGCGTCCTCTTGATGGGACGGCGGAATCTCGAACCCTTGGCGTAGGGCAAGCTTATTAAAGCAACAAGAAGCCGTACCGCGCGAGGCCCACTTTTCGCCTGTTTTCCGCCTGCTAGCCTACGCCGTGTGACGCAAAAGCGACAAAAACCGATGACGTTAGGTCAATATTCGGATGACCTTATGCAGTATCCGGGCCGGTTCTGGCCAAAACCTTGCGCGAGGGAAGATTAGCGATGGTCAGGGCCAACGCTCCGGCGAAGGCTGACAGCAGAGACCCCGCAAGTACCCCGATCTTGACCTCGACCTGTTCAGGCGAATCGATCGCGCCGGGGAAAGCGAGAGCGCCGATAAACAGGCTCATGGTGAAACCCACACCGCAAAGCAGGCTGACGCCATAGACCTGAAGCCAGGTGGCGTCTGTCGGTCGAGCGCCGATGTTCAGCTTCGACGCCAGCCAGGCTGCGCCGAAGACACCGATCTGCTTGCCGAGGAAAAGCCCGGCGGCGATGCCAAGCACCAGCGGCGCCATGGCCTGATCCAGCGACAGGCCGGCGAACGAAACACCCGCCTTGGCGAAGGCGAACAGCGGCAGCACCAGCCAGGCGACATACGGGTGCAGGTCATGCATCGCCTCCTTGAGCGGCGACTGCTGATCCTCGGTGCGAGGCTTGATCGGCACGATCAAGGCGAATGCGACGGCGCTAAGCGAGGTGCTGATCCCGGCCTGAACCGTCAGATACCAGACCGCAGCGAACCCCATGACCCAGAAGGGCGCGGGGATACGGCGAACTCCCGACCAGATCGCGCCGGTGACCAGCAGAGCGAGGACGCCCAGCAGGGGCATGAGGTGGACACCCTGACTGAACAGCACAGCGATCAAGGCGATGGCGCCGAGATCGTCGACGATGGCGAGCGTGAGCAGGAACACCCTCAGCGACGGCGGCAGGTTCTTGCCGACCATGGCGAAGACCGCGAGGGCGAAGGCGATGTCAGTGGCCAGCGGCACGGGCCAGCCGCCGTGCGGACCTCCGGTCGCGCTCGATATCGCGAGGTAAACCAGAGCCGGGGCGACCATGCCCCCCAGCGCTGCAAGCACGGGAGTCGCCAGTTTTCTTGGATCACTGAGTTCGCCGCGCAGGATTTCGTATTTGATCTCCAGCCCGACCACGAGGAAGAAGACCGCCATCAGGCCTTCCTTGATCCAGTTGGAAATCGACTCCTCGAGCCGGAGCGGTCCGATCTGGAGGACGTGATAACTCTTCAGCCAGCTGAAATACTCGCCCGCCAAGGGCGAGTTGGCGACGACCAGCGCCGCGACGGCCGCAATGCCGAGCGCCGCGCCTGACGCCGTTTCGGTTTTGAGAAAATCCAGGGTGAATATGCGAGCCACGGTGGCCTCCGAACAATGAGGGTCTATGCCGTGGCGTCAGGTTATCGACGGACGCCGGACCGGATTCGCCCGGGCGGGACGCCAGCCTGACCCAAAAGGGGCCTGATCTCTCAGACCAGAATACGGGCGGGGATCATCGGGTTCAACGTAAACTCGTCAGAGCCCTTGAACCAAGGGCCTGCCCGCCGCATCTGCGCCTCATGCCCGTGACCTCCGCCTATCGCCCTGAGCCCCGCTTCTTCAACCTTGGCGACGAATTCGCGGATGCGGTTCAGGCCGCAGATTTCCCCCAGACCCGGATTCGCTATCGCAACGACAGGGCGGCGGCGACGGTTGGGCTGGACGACCTCAGCGACGCCGAATGGATCACAGCCTTCGGTCGTTTTCAGCCCCTCCCCGGCCAGCCCGGGCCCTTGGCCATGCGCTATCACGGCCACCAGTTCCGCAACTACAATCCCGACCTCGGCGACGGACGCGGCTTCCTCGCCGCACAGTTGCGCGAAACACCTAGCGCTCAAGCAGCGAGCGGCCGCGCCGCGAGCGATAGCGCTCTTCCAGGTCGCCTTCTCGACCTGGGAACAAAAGGCTCCGGCACGACGCCCTGGTCGCGCTCGGGTGATGGCCGGCTGACGCTGAAGGGCGGCGTTCGCGAGGTGCTCGCCGCGACCATGCTGGAGAGCCAGGGCGTGCCGACCAGCCGGGCGCTGAGCCTGATCGAGACCGGCGAGGCGCTGGAACGTGGCGACGAACCCTCCCCTACGCGTGCAGCGGTTCTGGTTCGGCTGCAGCACAGCCACGTGCGCTTCGGGACCTTCCAGCGCGCAGCCTGGTTCCAGCGCGCCGACATGATCGAGACTCTCGTCGAGCATGTGCGCTCGCTCTACCATCCGGCCGTGGCGGAGGGCGATGCGCCGGGCCTGCTGCGCGCAATAGTCGAAGCCTCCGCGCAATTGACAGCCCGCTGGATCGCCGCCGGGTTCGTCCACGGCGTCCTCAACACCGACAATCTGAACGTCACCGGCGAGAGCTTCGACTACGGCCCCTGGCGCTTCCTGCCCTACTACGAACCCGGCTTCACCGCCGCCTATTTCGATCAGACGGGCCTCTATGCCTTTGCGCGTCAGCCTGAGGCGGTCTTCTGGAACCTGACCCAGCTCGCCGGTTGCCTGAAACTGGTCGCCGATGCGGGTCTGTTGACCGAGGCGCTGAACGGGTTTGGCCCCGCCTATATCCGCGAGCTGCGGGCGGCCTTCCTGATGCGGCTGGGCGTCAAATCGCTTGGCGAGGCGGCGGACCAGAGACTGACCGATGCCACGCTGGCCTTGCTGCGCGAGGGCGGCACCGCCCTACGCTGGGAGCCGCTTTTCTTCGACTGGTTCGCCGGTTTCAGCTCGTCTGCCCGGGCGCTGTCGGGACCGCGCGCTGCGACCTATCAGGGCGAGGCCTTCGACGTTTTCCGCTTCGCCCTGTTCGAACATGAGCCCGAGCGGCCCGAGCGGCTGGAGCATCCGATGTTCGCCGCAGCGAACCCGCAGGAAATGCTGATCGAGGAAGTCGAGACGATCTGGGCTGCTATCGGCGAGGCAGACGACTGGACCCCGTTCGAGGCCAAGCTGGCTCGCCTGGAGGACGCCCGTCAGGGCTGGGATTTCGCCGCCGACTGATGGGTTCTTTCCCGGATCGGGAAAAGATGACGCATTCATGCATATGGCCACGCTTCCGCCGCGTAGCTGCGCCATGAACGTTATCGGCAGAGGCGAGATGTGCAAGGCCGTGAGAAAACACCGGCCCCCGTGCATGAAACACACCGTGATCGCCTAAGTCATCAACTGATGTCTACGGCTGATGACATTCCGATAAACCTCTGCCATACATCCCTTGCGAACAGCGGTTGTCGATCCGATATCGTGGCTGTTGCAGATACCAGTAAGCGTCCTCCCCGAAGCCCCCATCTTTTTTCAGGTCCCGTCATGGCCGCTACCTTCACGTCTGCCTCCCTCGTTCGTTCGACGACCCCGCGCGATCGCACGATCGCCACGTGGCGCAACCTCGCGCTCTGGACCCTGCAGGGCTGGATCGCGATGTTCTTCATCGCCGCCGGCTACGCCAAGATCACCGAGTCGATGGACAACCTCATCGTATTGATGAACTGGCCGGCTCTGGTCAGCGAAAGCTTCGTGCGCGGCGTCGGCATCGCCGAGATCGTGCTGGCGATCGGCGTCCTTGCTCCCCTCGCTTCGTGGAAGTTCGGCCGTCCGATCCTGATCGTGGCGACCGCTGGTCTGATCGCGCTTGAGACCATCATGCTGCGCGTCCACGCTCTGGGCGGCGACATCAGCCTGGCCATCGTCAACGTCTTCCTGCTGGCGATCACGATCCCCGTCCTGATCGGCCGCCGCGCTAGCTAATCAGCGGACCGGCCCACTTCGGCGGACCGGCAGCGGTCCGAACAGAACTTCACCTGATCCCAATCGCGCGCCCACTTTCGGCGCCAGGCAAACGGTTTGCCGCAGGAGACGCACGTCTTCTGCGGCAATTCGCGTTTGGCGGTCCCCGCATCGTTGACGTGCTTTCGAGCCATTGGGTTTCCATGCCTGCGGAGACGGCTAACCCCGCCCGAAAGATAAGGCTCCAAGGAAGTTTTTCGGCCGCGTGGCTTCAAGAACCCCTCCACCACCCAAGCGCCGGGTGGTCCCCCTCCCCATCTGAAGGGATGGGGAGGAAAAACCTTCCCTTTACGTGCGCGTCAAGTTATGACGCTCCCATGTCGACAGCCGACGATCACCGCACCTACTCCATCCGCCAGTTGTGCCGCGAGTTCGGGGCCACGGCGCGAGCGCTGCGTTTCTATGAAGACAAGGGCCTGCTGACCCCTGCGCGCAAGGGCCAGACCCGCGTCTATGACGCCCGTGATCGCGCCCGGCTCAAGCTGATCCTGAGGGGACGTCGCATCGGCTTCACCCTTCAGGAGATCCAGGACATGCTGGATCTGTACGACCGCAACGACGGCAATACCCATCAGATGGCCATCGCCCTGCGTCGCCACCGGGCCCAGATCGAGGCTCTGAAGCAGCAGCGCGAAGACCTAGACGGCGCCATCGAGATGGCCGAAGCCGCCTGCGCCGCGATGGAAGAGCGGCTGACCAACACCCGGCCCGACCTTCTGCCGGGCGCCGAGGAATACGAGTCGATCGTTTCGGCCCGCATCGACCATGATCACCACCACCACGACTTCGCGGCCCACCCCGCGCGTCATCCTTTCAAAGCAAGAGCGTAATCCATGGCCTACAAGGCGCCCGTCCGCGACCTGACCTTCATCCTCAATGAAGTGCTGGAGATCGATCGCTATTCGAACCAGACCGGTTTCGAGGACATCTCGTCGGACCTCGTCGGCCAGATCCTGGAAGAAGGCGCCAAATTCGCCGAGGAAGTCATCGCCCCGATCAACAACCCGGGCGACAAGGAAGGCTGCCACTGGAACGACGGCGTCGTCACTGGTCCCAAGGGCTGGAAGGAAGCTTACAAGGCGATGGTCGAGGCCGGTTGGCCCGCCCTGTCGGCTGACCCCGCGTACGGCGGTCAAGGCATGCCGTCGGTCGTCGGCATGGCGTTCGGCCAGTTCACCGCCGGCGCCTCGGCCGCCTTCTCGATGTACCCCGGCCTGACGGCGGGCGCCCATGCAGGCATCCACGCCAACGCCTCGGAAGAGCTGAAGGCCAAATACCTTCCCAAGATGACCACTGGCGAGTGGGGCGGCACGATGAACCTGACGGAGCCTCAGTGCGGCACCGACCTCGGCATGGTGCGCACCAAGGCCATCCCGCAGGGCGACGGCACCTACAAGATCACGGGCCAGAAGATCTGGATCTCGGCCGGTGAGCACGACTTCACCGACAACATCATCCACACGGTTCTCGCCCGCGTCGAAGGCGCTCCGGCCGGCATCAAGGGCCTGTCGCTGTTCCTCGTGCCCAAGATCCTCGTCAATGAGGACGGCTCGCTGGGTGAGCGCAACGGCGTCCGCTGTGGTGGGCTCGAGCACAAGATGGGCATTCACGGCAACGCCACCTGCGTCATGGACTATGACGAGGCGACCGGCTGGCTCATCGGTCAGGAAGGTCGGGGCATGAACAACATGTTCGTCGTGATGAACGAGGCCCGCCTCGGCACAGGCCTACAGGGTCTGGCCATCGGCGCCGCCGCCTATCAGGGCGCCGTGACCTTCGCCAAGGACCGCCTGCAGGGCCGCGCCCTGACCGGTCCGCAGAACCCGACCGGCCCGGCCGACTCCATCATGGTCCACCCCGACGTGCGTCGCATGCTGCTGGAGGCTCGCGCCTTCGTCGAAGGCGGCCAGGCGTTCATTCTGTGGACCGCGTTGCAAGCCGACCTGCAGAAGTCCTCCGACGAAGCTACCGCCCAGAAGGCCCACGACTACATGGGTCTGCTGACCCCGGTGCTGAAGGCCTATCTGACCGACAAGGGCTTCCACGTCGCCTCGCTGTCGATGCAGGTTCACGGCGGTTCGGGTTACACCGAGGAGTTCATGGCCAGCCAGTATCTGCGCGATGCGCGGATCACCATGATCTATGAAGGCACCAACGGCATTCAGGCGCTGGACCTCGTGGGCCGCAAGCTGCCGTCGCAAGGCGGTCGCGCGATCATGAGCTGGTTCGCCGACGTCGACGCCTTCGTGGCCGAGAACGCGGGCAACGAATCCATCAAGACCTATGTCGATGGCCTTGCCGCGACCAAGGCCCAACTGCAGGACGGCACCATGTGGCTGATGCAGAACGGTCTGGCTAATCCAGACAACGCCGCCGCCGCCTCGACCGACTATCTGAACCTGTTCGGCATCACCGCCCTAGCCTATCTCTGGGCCCAGATGGCGAAGGCTGCTCAAGCGAAGATCGACGCCGGCGACACCGATCCGTTCTATGTCACCAAGCTGCAGACCGGCCGCTACTTCGTCGAGCGCATCCTGCCAGACGCCGCGGCGCACCTCGCCAAGATGAAGACCGGCGCGGACGTGCTGATGGCCATGCCAGCGGAGGCCTTCTGATCTGACTGCACCCTTCCCCCTTGATGGGGAAGGGCCGGGGTTGGGGGTGACAACCTGTACGGCGAGTGACCGTCAGGGATGCGGTACTGCATCACTTAACGTCCGGCGCCTCCACCCCCATCCCAACCCTTCCCCCATCAAGGGGGAAGGGCTCAAGAAATGACTGGAAACGCCATGAACGTCATCACCACCCCGTCGCCAGACTTCATGCTGGAAGAGGAGATCACCCTCTTCTCCGACAGCGTCGGCAAATGGATCGACGAGCACGCGCCACCCGAAGCGGTCCAGTCATGGATCGCCAACTCCAGCGTCCCGCGCCAGCTGTGGAACGACGCCGGTGAGGCCGGCCTGCTCGGCCTGTCGATGCCCGAGGAAGACGGCGGCATGGGCGGCGATTATCGCCACGAGGTCGTGCTGATGCGTCAGCTCGGCTGGAAGGGTGCGGACCATTTCGGCATCTCGCTGCACAACGCCATCGTCGCCCCCTACATCTGGCACTACGGCACCGAGGAGCAGAAGCAGCGCTGGCTGCCGCGTCTGGCCACAGGCGAGTTGGTCGGCGCAATCGCCATGACCGAGCCCGGTGCCGGCTCCGACCTGCAGGGCGTCAAGACGACCGCGATCAAGTCGGGCAATGGGTATGTCGTCAACGGCTCCAAGACCTTCATCACCAACGGCCAGCTCGCCAACTTCATCATCGTCGTCGCCAAGACCGACCCAAGCCTGGGCTCGAAGGGCACGTCCCTGATCGTGGTCGAGACCGACGGAGACGCAGGCGGTAACGTCGAGGGCTTCGAGCGCGGTCGCAACCTCCACAAGATCGGCATGGAGGGCAACGACACCTCCGAACTGTTCTTCAACGACGTGCAGGTGCCGGGCGACAACATCATCGGCGGCGGCGAAGGTCAGGGCTTCATCCAGTTGATGCAGCAACTGCCTCAGGAACGCCTGAACATCGCTGTTCAAGGCGTCGCGGCGGCCGAGCGCGGCCTCGAACAGACCCTCGAATACGTCAAACAGCGGAAGGCCTTCGGCAAGTCGATTCTCGAGTTCCAGAACACCCAGTTCAAGCTCGCCGAGGTCAAGACCAAGCTGACTGTGGCCCGCGTGTTCGTCGATCACTGCATCGGCCTGCACCTCAAGGGCCAGCTCGACGCCGTCACCGCCTCAATGGCCAAATACTGGGTCACCGACATCCAGGGCGAGGTCATCGACGAGATGCTCCAGCTCCACGGCGGCTACGGCTACATGAACGAATACCCGATCGCCCAGCTTTACAAGGACGCCCGCGTCCAGCGCATCTACGGCGGCACCAACGAGATCATGAAGGTGCTGATCGCGCGGTCGCTCTGAGGTATTGAGGCGTCATGATCCGCCTTTACGTCACCACCGACCTCGCTCCTGACGCCGCCGTCGCTCCGACGCCGGACCAATCCCGCTATCTGACCGGCGTGATGCGCCTGAAGCAGGGCGAAGACCTGCTAGTGTTCAACGGACGCGATGGTGAGTGGCGAGCGAGCATCGCCGAATATCTCAAGCGCGGCGTCGTCCTCAAATGCCTGGAGCAGGTGCGTCCGCAAGCCACCGGGCCCGACCTCGAACTGATCGTCGCCGTGGTCAAGAAGGCTCGCGTCGAGACCATCGTCGAGAAGGCTGCCGAACTTGGCGTCGCTCGCGTGCGCCTGACCATGACCCGCCGGACCAACGTCGATCATGTTCGCCTCGACCGGCTCGACGCCATCGCCATTGAGGCCGCCGAACAGACCGGACGGCTGGACGTGCCACTGGTCGATGACCCCGTGAAACTCGATGAGATCCTCAACGACTGGGATCCCGACCGGCGGCTGATGTTCTGCGATGAGACCGGAGGCGCTCCGGCCATCCCGGCGCTGACGGCGGCTGGACCCGGTCCGTGGGCGATCCTGATCGGTCCCGAGGGCGGATTCTCACCGGAAGAAGGCGAGCGTTTGCGGTCCCTGCCTTTCACCACGGCCGTGTCGCTTGGCCCCCGCATCCTGCGTGCCGACACCGCGGCCATCGCCGCCATGACGCTGTGGCAGGCGGCCGTCGGAGACTGGGCCCGCGATTGAGTTCGCGAATGATGCGCGTCGCCTCTTGAGCGCAGCCGTATTCCTGCCCATTTAGCCGCGACAGGCCGACGCACGTCGGAGATGGACGACCGACGCATGGCCGCTACCGAGCCGCTTTCAAAAGACCAGCTGATCGCGGTCATGTCCGATGGCGCAAAGCCCAAGGACCAGTGGCGCGTTGGCGCCGAGCACGAGAAATTCGGCTTCGATCGTTCGACTTTGCGCCGCCCCGCCTATGATGGCCCCAGCGGCATCCACGCCATGCTCACCGGCCTGCAGCGCTTCGGCTGGAGCCCTGTCGAGGAAGGCGGTCACCTGATCGCCCTCGAACGCAAAAACGCCGAAGGCTTCATGGCCTCCGTCTCGCTCGAGCCCGGCGGCCAGTTCGAACTGTCGGGCGCGCCGCTCCTGACCATGCACGACATCTGCAACGAGACCGGCCAGCATCTGATGGAGGTCAAACAGGTCGCCGATCAGATCAATCTCGGCTTCCTCGGCGCCGGTTTCGACCCGCTGTGGACCCGCGAGGACGTGCCGGTCATGCCCAAGGGCCGCTATGACATCATGCGGTCCTACATGCCCAAGAAGGGCAAGCTCGGCCTCGACATGATGCTGCGCACCTGCACCATCCAGTCCAACCTCGACTTCGCGGACGAGGCCGACATGGTCGCCAAGTTCCGCACGTCCCTGGCGTTGCAGCCGATCGCCACCGCCCTGTTCGCCTGTTCGCCCTTCATCGAGGGCAAGCCGTCCGGCTTCCTGTCGGCGCGCGCCAACGTCTGGACCGACACCGATCCCGACCGCACCGGCATGATCGGCTTCGTCTTCGAGGACGGTTTCGGCTTCGAGCGATACGCCGACTACGCCCTCGACACCCCGATGTATTTCGCCAAGCGCGACGGCAAATACATCGACGCCTCGGGCCAGTCGTTCCGTGACTTCCTCAAGGGTGAACTGCCCGCCTTGCCCGGCGAGCTGCCCACGATCAAGGACTGGAACGACCACCTGACCACCCTCTTCCCCGAGGTGCGGCTGAAATCCTATCTGGAGATGCGCGGCGCCGATGGCGGACCGTGGAGCCGGATCTGCGCCCTGCCCGCCTTGTGGACCGGAATCTTCTACGACGCCCCATCGCTCGCCGCCGCCTGGGACCTGTGCAAGGACTGGGACATCGAGGACCACGAACGCCTGCGCCGCGACGTCACCCGTCTGGGCCTCACGGCCGAGGTCGCCGGCCGCTCCGTGCGCGACATCGCCGTCGACATGGTCGCCATCGCCTCCGCCGGCCTCAAGGCCCGTAACTGCTTGTCCGGCGGCATGGTCGACGAGCGCGGCTACCTGTCCGAACTGGAAGACATCGCGGACTCGGGGCTAACACCTGCCGACCGCATGCTGGCGCTCTACCACGGCGAATGGCAGGGTGACGTCAGCCGCATCTACCGCGACTTCGCTTACTGAATCCGTCCCTGATCAATCAGGTCTTGAGCCCGCTACGGTAATCGCTAGTTTGCCCCTCGCTTCCGCGGGCGTGATGTAGTGGTAGCCTGAAAGCTTCCCAAGCTTTTCGTGCGGGTTCGATTCCCGCCGCCCGCTCCAGCACTTAGCCTCTTGGGCAGTGCCCGGCTTATCAATGCCACGCCGCCACTCAAAGAGGGTCAGAGCCGCCTTGGCAGCCCTTCCCGAACCCAGGCCGTCCACTGGTCACATAGCCATACGCGCATCGGTCACCTCGATCTGAGAGACCGCAGCGAGCAGTGAGCGCGGTTGTTCCCTCGTCCACAGACCCATCCACAATCTGGAGACGGACCATGGCCGCTTGCCGGTCGTGCGCCCAACCCGGGCCACGCTATTTCTGGGCCTAGGCTGGGCTTGGCGGAGGCGCAGCGGCAGCGGACCGCGGTCGAAGCCAGCGCATCAGCACAGTTCCCGCAGTATCCGTCTCAGGATCCTGGATTGCCCTAGGGTAGCCGGAAGTCAGGCGGAGGCCGCCTCGTTGGTCTAACGGCCCGTCCCGGAGCCAGTTAAGGTTCGGGGCGGACCGCCGGTCGCCGACGGTTGTGCGCACAAAGGGACGACCCCTTGACATGGCGCGCTATAAGAACGGTTCGCAAGAGCACAGACGTTTAAACTGTCGCTATGCCTTGATGCGGCCAGGCAGCGTCCCAGCTTTGGAACGCGGGCATGACGGGGACATCTTTGGCCCCGGTTGATCGGGTCGATTTTGCATGGACGCCGTCATGGCCTTCAGCGCACCCGCCCCCTTGGTGAGGCGGATCGCGAAGCTTCACCATTCCAAAGCGAATATCGGTCGTGAAGATTCGCGGCCGCCAGCCCGGCGGTGGGCCCCACCTCTTGAATCAGGCCAACCCTGACAGTCCTACGCCCGGCGTCTCAGGCAATACGAATAGATCAGGACT
>DASVTM010000268.1:0-2934 GCA_036387575.1 Brevundimonas sp. | reverse complement strand
ACTGTGAGGCGATTCGGGACCGCGTGAGGTAGGCCCCGCCAGCCTGCGGGGCAAGCTTCGTCCGGCCTCTTGGCATAAGCGGCTCCTGACCGACCAGCAGCCCACGGGCAAGGATCGCTAGCAGCAGCGTCCACGGCAGGTTGGCGTTGGTCAGCAAGACGCTCTCCGACAGGCTCAGCATCAAGAACACGGCGAAATAGCCGACGCCCCAATACCCCTCACGCGCCCCCGCGCCCGGAATGCGGAACAGCGTGCTCAGGAAGGCGATCAGGACGGTGACGCCGACCGCGACCGCGCCCGGCCACCCCAGCTGGATCAGCAGGTCGATCCAGCCATTGTGCGCCGACGGCACAGGCCACTGGGTCTCGGCGCGGATCCACATGGCGGGAATGGACTCGCGGCCCCAGAAGGCCTGATAGCCGAATCCGGTCCACGGTCTCAGGTTCACCTCGCGCATCAGGGCGACCCAGATGTCGGTCCGCCCGGTCAATGACGGATCCTTGCCCAGCGCCTTGAGCACCACGGCCGGTTCGGTGATGAAGACATAGCCGACGATCCCGACCAGAACGACACCGAACCACAGGCCGATCACCGTCAGTGCAGGCCCGCCCTTCTGCATCGCCCACAGGGTTCCGATGAGGCCGACGCCGATGATCAGACACAACAGCGAGGTCTTGGACTGCGTCGCCAGCACCAGAACGACGCCGATCCCGAAACTGGCCCAGGCCATCTTCGTCCGCTCGCCCGGCAGCGCCAGACACGCGGCGGCGGCGATCGCGCCCGCGACCATGACCACGCCCATCTGGTTTTTTTCATACCAGAGACCGCGCCACAGCCCGGCGTTGTCGAACTGGTGCACGCCGATCCTCGGGAAGGCGAACACCATGATCAGGCTGCCGATCCCCATCAGCAGACCCGACAGCATCAACAGCCGGGGCAGCTGCGGCCCCCTGAATACGGCGCCCAGATAGATGGCGAACACGCTGGAGAAGGCCATGGCCACGGTCCGACGCACTGTCACGCCGGGATCGATCGACCAGTATTTCGAGGCGTATGCGTGCAGGATCATCGCCAGCAGGATCAGCATCGCGGGCCAGGCGCGGATCACCTTATCGGCGCGATAGCAGAGCAGGGCCGTGATCACCGCATAGACCGGTAACCAGATCAGCCGCAGGATCGGTGTCTCCTCTTGCAACGGCGCGAACACCGGTCCGACCAGCGCCCCCGTGAGCATGACGATGACGAACATCGCCGCCGCCTGCTCCCACCATGGGGGCGACGGGTCCACGGAATCATGTTCTGGACGGGAGAAGGTCACGATCGCAGGGTCGTCGTTTACGCTTAACGAACCGTTGGCATTTGGTGGGGCGAATGGCTGCAAATCTGCTCAGGACGCGCGACGGCCATCACGCCCGCGTCGGTTTCGTCGAGCTGTTCTTCGACCTCGTCTTCGTCTTCGCCGTCACCCAGATATCACACAGCCTGCTGCACCACCTGACCTGGCTCGGCGCACTCCAGGCGGCGATGATGGCAGCCGCGGTCTGGTGGGCATGGATATACACCAGTTGGGTCACCAACTGGCTCGACCCCGAGCGGATCCCGGTCCGCATCGCCTTGTTCGTGCTGATGGGTCTTGGCCTGCTGATGTCCACCTCCTTGCCCGAGGCCTTCGGCGAGCGCGGACTGTTGTTCGCGATCGCCTTCGTCGCCACCTCCGTGTTCCGCAGCGGCTTCATGCTCTGGGCGTCGCGCAAGGACGCTGTCCTGCCGCGAAATTTTCAGCGCATCCTCAGCTGGCAACTGCTGTCTGGCGCCTTCTGGATCGCGGGTGGTCTGATGGAAAGCGAGATGCGGATCGCTCTCTGGCTCGCCGCTCTGGCCATCGACTATGCCGGGCCTGCCGCCGGCTATCGCGTCCCCGGTCTCGGCGTCGCCAACACCGCCGACTGGACCGTCGAGGGCGGCCACATGGCTGAGCGCGTCGGCCTGTTCGTCATCATCTGCCTCGGTGAATCCTTGCTCATCACCGGCGCGACCTTCGCCGCGACGCCATGGACGACCGAGGTCATCCTCGCCGCCGCCGTCGCCTTCGTCGGCGCTCTGGCCATGTGGTGGATATATTTCAGCGCCGCCCACGACGCCGCGTCAGAGGTCATCTCGCACGCGACCGACACCGGCGCCCTGGCTCGCGCGGCCTATACCTATTGCCCGGTCCTGATCGTCGCCGGGATCATCGTCACGGCCGTCGGCGACGAGCTCTCGCTGGTCCATCCGTCCGGCCACGTCGCCACCGCGACGGCGGCTGTCCTGATCGGCGGCCCGCTGCTGTTCATGATCGGAGGTCTGTTGGCCAAGGTCGCCGTGTTCGGCCGCTGGTCGGTTCCGCGGACGGTCGGCTGCATCGCTATCGCCGCGCTGTGGCTGGCGGTCCCCCTCACCACACCGCTAGGCCTCGCGGCCCTGACGACAGGCGTTCTGATCGCCGTCGCGGCCTGGGAGACGGTTCGATTGCGGTCTCAGTAGCCGAGCGGCCCTGGGCCGGCGTCGCCTCAAGGCAGGGCAATGCCGGGAAGGATCAGGGGGCGCCGAAATAGTCGGTCCAGGCCTTCAGCGACGCCTCGATATTCTTCACGGCAGCGGGGTTCGAGGCATTGGCAACCTTTAGCGCCCGCCCGTCTGCGACCACGTCAGCGCACTTCAACCCTTCCATCTGCGCCTGCACCTGGACGTCGCGCTCGGATCGATCCCCGCCTATCTCCCCGCTCAGATGCATGCACAGATCGGTGCGCCAGATGAAGGCGTCCACTGGATCAGTCGGCTGTGTGTTCGCCTCGGCGTCGTAAGCCGCCTGACTCGCCGCCTCTATCTCGGCCTGTGTCTGCGCAACCGCTGCAGGAGCCGTTGCTGGAGCAGGGGCCTCCTGCGCCTTCTGGC
>DASVTM010000267.1:0-4177 GCA_036387575.1 Brevundimonas sp. | reverse complement strand
GGCGGCGTCGGCCCGATGACCATCGCCTGCCTGCTGGCGAACACCTACGTCGCCGCCTGTCGTGCAAATAGCATCACGCCGTTATCGCTAGGCGCTTGAAGCGGCATCATTAACCGCTGATAGTCCGACTCGGTCGTCGCGTTGGCGGCCCGGTCGAGGATGTCTGCATGGTCCGTTTTCCCGCTAGAACAGTCGCCGTCGCCCTGATGGTCCTGCCGGCCGTATCCGGCTGCGGCTACAACACCATACCCACCAAGCAGGAGCGGGCGCAGGCCGCCTGGGCGGATGTCCAGAGCCAGTATCAGCGACGCGCCGACCTGATCCCCAACCTGGTGGCCACCGTTCAGGGCGCAGCCATCGCAGAACGCACCACGTTGGACGCAGTCATCAGTGCGCGAGCCAGGGCGACGTCTGTGCAGGTGACGCCCGAGACCCTCAGCGACCCGGCGGCGATGCAGGCCTTCCAGGCGGCACAGGGCCAGCTGACCGGCGCCCTTTCGCGTTTGCTGGCCACGGTCGAGGCCTATCCGAACATCCAGTCGAACCAGAATTTCGTCCAGCTCCAGTCCCAGCTGGAAGGCACCGAAAACCGCATCACCATCGCCCGGCGCGACTACAATGAGGCAGTTCGCGATTATAACACCTCGCTGCGGACCTTCCCGACTGTCATCTGGGCCAAAACGTTCCAGTCCGGCTCCAAACCGATGCAGCCGTTTACGGCGACCGCCGAGGCCCAGACCGCCCCGACAGTGACCTTCAACGTCGGCCCGACTGTCCCGGCGGCCACACCCGGCGGGACCGCGCCCGCCGTCACCCCGGGCTCCGCGCCCGCTCAGTGACAGCCCTGAACCCAGGTCCGATGCGATCATTCTGGTTGTTGTTGGCCTTCTGGCTGGCGGCTGTCATCCCCTCGGCGGCGCTCGCAGACCCGACCTTCCCGGCTCTGTCCGGTCGCGTGGTGGACGAGGCTCATCTCCTTCAGCCCGCCGCGCGCGATTCGATCGTTGCCCGGCTTGAAAAGCTGGAGGCGGACACCGGCGATCAGCTGGTCGTGGTCACGGTTCCTGACCTTCAGGGCTACGAGATCGAGGATTATGGCTATCGCCTCGGTCGCGCCTGGGGCATCGGCCAGAAGGAAAACAACAGCGGGGCCCTGCTGATCGTCGCCCCCACCGAGCGCAAGGTGCGAATCGAGGTCGGCTATGGCCTTGAGCCGGTTCTCACCGACGCCATGTCGGCCCAGATCATCCAGAGCGAAATCCTTCCGGCGTTCCGCACGGGCGGCTTCCAGCGCGGCATCTCCTCAGGTGTTGACGCCATCATCGCCCAGCTTCGACTTGATCCCGCCGAGGCTCAGGCTCGCGCTGAAGCCGCCAAGCCGGCGGAGGCGGACGTGCCCACAGGCCCCATCATCCTCGTCGGTCTGGTCTTCCTCTTCATCCTGATCGGCATGATCCGCGCCTCGCACGGCGGCGGACGCCGGCGGCGCGGCGGAGGCGTCGGTCCCGTGATCCTGTGGAGCGCTCTCAACGCCCTGAGCAGCAGCGGCCGCTCCGTCGGTGGTAGCTTCGGTAGCGGTGGTGGCGGCTTCTCAGGCGGAGGCGGCAGTTTCGGCGGCGGCGGAGCTTCAGGCGGATGGTGACGACCTTCACTCCGGACGATCATGCACGGGTCGGCGCCGCGATAGCGGCCGCCGAGCGCACGACATCCGGCGAGATTTTCTGTGTCTTCGCGCGGCGGGTGTCCTCCTATCGCGACGTCAGTCTCGGCTGGGCCGCGGCGGGGGCCCTGATCCTGCCGATGCTGTCAATTCCACTCGGTTTCGAGGCTGCCTGGTTCCCGGGCCTCGGCGACAACTGGCAGGCCGCCCATCTCGCAGCCAGCCATGTCACGCTCGGCAAGACGCTCGCTGCCTATGCCGTCGCCCAGGCCGCGATTTTCGTCACCGTGCTGCTGATCACCTGCATCCCGGTGGTGCTGCGCTGGGTCACGCCGCGCCGCGTCCGCCGTGCGCGGGTTCGTCGCGCGGCCTTGCAGCAATTCCTCGCCCACGGACTTCACACGACCCAGTACCGTACAGGAGTCCTGATCTTCGCCGCCCTCGCCGATCGTCAGGTCGAGATCATCGCAGACCAGGGAATCTACTCGAAGGTCGACGCCGAGATCTGGGCCCAGGCCGTCGACCGCCTGACCGTCGCGCTACGCGCGGGTCGCGCCGCGGAAGGTTTCGAAACCGCCATCGCCCTGACCGGCGAGGTCCTCGCCACACACTTTCCTCCGAGGGCGAACAATCCCGACGAACTGCCGAACCGGCTCGTCGAGATCTAGACTGGCGCAGGCCAGACGAGGGTCGCAATCGCGAAGGAAATGGCCTAGCTCTGCCGCGCAACGGCCGTTTCGGACTCCATGCCCCGACTTCTGACTTACAACGTGCACCGCTGCGTCGGGACTGACAAACGCCTCGACGTGGCCCGGATCGTGGCTGTTATCGCCGAGCACGAGCCTGACATCGTCTGTCTTCAGGAACTGGACGTAGGTCGCGCCCGCACCGGCGGCGTGGATCAGGCCAAGGCCATCGCCGCCGGCCTCGAGATGACTTTCCACTTCAATGCCGCGATGATGATCGAGGCCGAGGAGTACGGCGACGCCCTGTTGACCCGACGCCCCGAGCGGCTGATGCGCAAGGGCGCCCTGCCGACCATGCGCGGTATTCCGGGGCTGGAGCCCCGCGGCGCGGTCTGGGCCTCGATCGATTTCGACGGCGTCGCGGTGAACGTCATCAACACCCACCTCGGCCTCGTCCCGCGCGAGCAACGACTGCAGGCGGCGGCGCTGACCGGCAAGGACTGGTTAGGTCATGCAGATTGCGTCGGCCCCACTATCCTGACCGGTGACTTCAACTCCACCTCGATAACCCGTCCCTACCAGACGCTAACGCGCGGGTTGGCCGACTGTCAGCGCCAATTGGGTCTCAAGCAGACCGTGAAGACGTTCCCGTCAGGTTTCCCGGCGATCCGCATCGACCACGCCTTCGTCAGCCCGCACATCCGCGTCACGGGTGTTCGGGCGCCGTTCTCACCACTGGCGCGTGTCGCCTCGGATCACCTGCCGCTGGTCATCGATTTCGAAATCGACCCTTGAACGTCAGCGCTCGCGAAGCTGGCTGAAGTTGCCGCCGGCGACACGCTGTGACGGATTGCGGCGCTTCCACGGACGCCAGGCGTTATCCGACGACGACGGATCGCCCAACTGCCATTCGGCGATGAACCGCTCGATTTGCGAGGGCGGCGTCGCGCCCAGCAGTTCCATCCGGCCGGTATCGAAGGTCTGGATCGCCCGTCCCGTCGACGCCAGCACGGCTTCCGCCGCTGCGAAATCCCTCGGCGTCACCCCGATGAAATGCCCGATGCTTCGATGGCGAAAGGCGCGAATGGCGTCGCAGCCCGCCTGATCGGTCGGCTCGGCTGCGATATCGCATTCCGTATCGAGGCCCATCGACCGGTTGTTCAGGTTCGTCGATCCGATCCGCAGCAGCCGGTCATCGATGATGGAGACCTTGGCGTGCACGATGATCCGGTCGCCCTGTTTCGTGTAAGGTGCGAACGCGTGAAAGCGATTGTGTTTGTCGGCGCTCTCAAGCCGGAACATCACCTCGGAGCGGGCCGTGTCCATGGTCATCTTGTCGAACCAGCTCGGACTGTTGCCGGTCGAAACGAGCACCACCTCCGGTCCGTCGTCCTCGGCCAGACGTTGGGCCAGGCAGGCGGCGACGGCCGGCGAAGTAAAATACTGGTTCTCGAGATAAATAAGTTTTTTCGCTTTCTGGATCGCCTTCAAATGCAGGGCTTCGTTCTCGCGCACCTCGCCTCGCCCGCCCCATTTCGGTTCGCTGCGGGCGATACCCACCGGAACCTTGGTGATCGAGACAGGAACATTGTCAGGCCAGGGATCGCCGTCGACTTCCTCGGGGATGGTTCGCTCCCAGGTCGCGCGGAACCAGCGTTCGCGAGCCAGGTCGCCCAGCGCCTTCGCCGCTGCGCCGTCCATAACTGACATGGTCTCGTGGCGCGGTGCACTGCTCAAGCCCGAGGGCATGCAGCGGCGGGGATCATCGTCCAGATGTTCGGATGAATCCCAGCGATCCACCGAGACGTCTCCTCCGCCGCAGAAGGCGACC
>DASVTM010000266.1:0-3532 GCA_036387575.1 Brevundimonas sp. | reverse complement strand
CCGTGGACCAAATGGAGAACTATTCGGCTGTCGCTCCAATGTCTGGCTAGTGCGGATGGGCAACTGCCGTTCCGGAGTTCCGCCACGGGGTTGGCGGACATCGCGGCCGAGTGCTTCCTGACAACAGTCCACCGAGGTATGCAATGGGTCGACAGCGGCCATCGCTCTCGCTCCGAAAGCCGGTAGCTCGCCCTATGGATTGATCGCCAGCAGCTGCACGCGGAACAGCAGCGTCGACTCCGCCGGGATGTCGTCGCCCATGCGGCGGCCGGCGTAGGCGAGGTCGGCGGGGATGACGAAGTCGTAGGTCTCGCCGACGTGCATCAGGGCGACGCCCTCGGTCCAGCCCTTGATGACGCGGTTGAGGGGGAATTCGGCGGGCTCGTTGCGGGAGTAGGAGCTGTCAAACTCTGTCCCGGTGATCAGCGTGCCGCGATAGTGGACCCGAACGTTGTCGGTGGTGGCGGGCATTGGCGCTTTGGGGAAGGCGCGACCGACTCGTTTGTACTGCAGGCCAGACGGGGTGACGTTCCAGCCGCGACGGGTCAGGTTCCAGGCCAGATATCCGCGCTGGGCCGGGACCCAGGAGGCGGCGTCCGCCGGGGCTGCGGCGAGCAAGGTCTCGGGCGGGCCCGAGGCGCAGGCGGCGAGACCGGAGGTCAGGCCGACGGCGACGGTGGCGATCAGGGCAAGGCGGGCGATGGATGTCATGGGGCGACGCTAGCAGGGTCCAAAGTCGCCGCAAAGTGGCGCTATGTGATCGCAGGACGGTTGCCGAGACTGCGGGTAGGGCAGGGCCGCTTGCAGGGATTTTGGCGCGAGGAAAGCGTGAATCCGCAGGACAGCATATTTCCTTGTGGACCGGCCTTTATTTCGTCGGAAAAGCGAGTATATGTCCGCTCTCCGCAATCACTTAGATGATTCCGCGCGAAAGCGCCGAGGCCCGGTCCGTCGCCCTCCGACCGAGCGAAGGCGTGGCTCCTATCCCAGGGAGCTCACAGATTTCAGGCTTCCTGGACCTTTTGGGGTCCGAGGGTGGAAGCCGAAACCGAAACGCACGGTCGCCGGATGGCGCGCCGTGCCACTGCATTTCTCCGGCAGGTCACGCTGTCCGGAATGGGAAACACTGAATGACAGACGTCCTAAACGGTCTCGCCATCAACGGTCAGATCGCCTCGGCCACGAGCTTCACCGGCAAGAAGCGCATCCGCAAATCCTTTGGGCGTATCCCCGAAGCGGTGGCGATGCCGAACCTGATCGAGGTTCAACGCGCCTCCTACGAGCAGTTCCTGCAGCGCGAAGTCCGTCCGGGCGTCCGCAAGGAGCAGGGCATCGAGGCGGTCTTCCGGTCGGTCTTCCCGATCAAGGACTTCAACGAACGCGCCGTTCTGGAATACGTCTCCTACGAGTTCGAGGACCCGAAGTACGACGGCGAGGAATGCATCCAGCGCGACATGACCTATGCCGCGCCGCTGAAGGTCAAGCTGCGCCTGATCGTGTTCGAGGCGGATGAAGAAACCGGCGCCCGCTCGGTCAAGGACATCAAGGAACAGGACGTCTACATGGGGGACATCCCCCTGATGACGGACAAGGGTACGTTCATCGTCAACGGCACCGAGCGCGTGATCGTCTCGCAGATGCACCGTTCGCCGGGCGTGTTCTTCGACCACGACAAGGGCAAGACCCACTCGTCGGGCAAGCTGCTGTTCGCCGCCCGCGTCATTCCTTACCGTGGTTCGTGGCTCGACTTCGAGTTCGACGCCAAGGACGTTGTGTTCGTTCGTATCGACCGTCGCCGCAAACTGCCCGCGACCACCTTCCTCTATGCCCTCGGCATGGACGGTGAGGAAATCCTGCGCACGTTCTACGAAACCGTCCCTTACGAGAAGCGTGGCGAAGGCTGGGTCACCCCGTACAAGCCCGAGCGCTGGCGCGGTGTTAAGCCCGAGTTCGACCTGATCGACGCCGACACCGGTGAGATCGTTGCCTCGGCCGGCGCCAAGATCAGCGCCCGCGCCGCCAAGAAGCTGCAGGACGGTGGCCTGAAGTCGCTGTCGCTGGCGGCTGACGCCCTGATCACCCGCTATCTGGCAGCCGACGCCGTCAACTACGAGACCGGCGAAATCTACGCCGAAGCCGGTGATGAATTGGACGCCGAGTCGATCGCACTGCTGGAGTCGCAGGGCTTCACCACCATCGACGTGCTGGACATCGACCACGTCACGGTCGGCGCCTACATGCGCAACACCCTGCGCGTGGACAAGAACACCGGCCGCGACGACGCTCTGTTCGACGTCTATCGCGTGATGCGTCCCGGTGAGCCGCCGACCACGGAAGCCGCCGAAGCCATGTTCAATTCGCTGTTCTTCGACAGCGAACGCTATGACCTGTCGGCCGTTGGTCGGGTCAAGATGAACATGCGTCTGGAAACGCCGGAAGTGTCCGACGAGACGCGCGTCCTGCAAAAGGACGACGTGTTGAAGGTCCTGCAGATCCTCGTCGGCCTGAAGGACGGCCGTGGCGAAATCGACGACATCGACAACCTCGGCAACCGCCGGGTCCGTTCGGTCGGCGAACTGCTGGAAAACCAGTACCGCGTCGGCCTGCTGCGTATGGAGCGCGCGATCAAGGAGCGCATGTCGTCGGTCGATATCGACACGGTGATGCCGCACGACCTGATCAACGCTAAGCCAGCCGCCGCCTCGGTTCGTGAATTCTTCGGCTCGTCGCAGCTGTCGCAGTTCATGGACCAGACGAACCCGCTGTCCGAAATCACTCACAAGCGTCGCCTTTCGGCGCTTGGCCCTGGCGGTCTGACGCGTGAACGCGCCGGCTTCGAAGTCCGTGACGTTCACCCGACTCACTACGGCCGCATCTGCCCGATCGAAACGCCGGAAGGCCCGAACATCGGCCTGATCAACTCGCTGGCCACCCACGCCCGCGTGAACAAATACGGCTTCATCGAGAGCCCGTACCGTCGCGTGAAGGACGGCAAGGCCCTGGACGAGGTGGTTTACATCTCGGCCATGGAAGAGTCGAAATACACGATCGCCCAGGCGAACATTCAGCTCAAGGACGGCATGATCGTCGAAGAGCTGGTCCCGGGCCGGATCAACGGTGACTCGCAACTGCTGATCCGCGCCGACGTCGACATGATGGACGTGTCACCGAAACAGGTCGTTTCGGTCGCTGCGGCCCTGATCCCGTTCCTCGAAAACGATGACGCCAACCGCGCATTGATGGGCGCGAACATGCAACGTCAGGCCGTGCCTCTGGTGCAGTCCGACGCGCCTCTGGTCGGCACCGGCATGGAAGCGGTCGTGGCGCGTGACTCCGGCGCTGTCGTGGTCGCTCGTCGTGACGGCGTCGTCGAACAGATCGACGGCACCCGGATCGTGGTCCGCGCGACCAACGAACTGGACGCCGGCCGTTCGGGCGTCGACATCTATCGCCTGTCCAAGTTCCAGCGTTCGAACCAGTCGACCTGCATCAACCAGCGCCCGATCGTGCGTGTGGGCGATGAAGTGAAGGT
>DASVTM010000265.1:0-4118 GCA_036387575.1 Brevundimonas sp. | reverse complement strand
TCTCGAACCTGGGCGTTTTCGACACGGCCGACCGCGCCGAGCGTGAAGGCCGTAACCCTGCCACGGGCGCGACCATCAAGATCGCCGCTTCCAAGGCTGTCCGCTTCCGCGTGTCCAAGCCCCTCAAGGACGCTGTGAACGCGTAAGACTTCTCCACGTCGCATTGCGACGAGGAACGCGGGCGGAAACGGTCAGCCGTTTCCGCCCGTTTGCTTTCTGAAGTCCGCCTTCATCGTCTGGACCCATCCGGCGAAGGTATCGGCGCCCGAGGTCAGGCTGGCGAAGTCCTTGGCGTCCACGCCCTCCATACCGTCGAAGCCGGCCAATGCGATGCGCAGGGCCGCAGCCGAGCGAGCCCGGTCAACGAATGGCTGATAGGCGCGCGACAGTTTCGTCAGCGAAGTCAGATCGTGGCCAAGCGAATACCCGACACCGGCGCGGATGATCCGGTTCTCCTCGTCTGCGCTCAGGGGTGTCGGCGTATCCTTGAACCGTTCGCCCATACGCTGGTCATAGATTTTCGCGGCGGCGATCCAGTTTTGCTGTTTCCAGAACACCTCCGCGCGCACGTCGAGCGCGTCCGGCGTGTTGTCGCCGTCGAGCGTTTCCATGGCGTGGTCGTAGCGGCCGAGGTTCATCAGAGCGCGCGCCTCCAGCGCCCGGCGCTCGGCGTTCATGGCGGTCGGCAGCAAGGTCGTGCGCGAGCCCCACAGGGCCTGCAGCGCCTTCTCCGGCTGACGATCCATCAGATAGACGGTGGCCAGATCTGTCGCGACCTGCGCCTTGGCCACGCCATCGAGGCGTTCCTCCACCTGATGCTTCAGGAGCTCGGCAGCCTGGTCCAGCAGATCCACGTCGATCAAGCGGCGCGCCAGTCGACGCACCATCTCGTCACCGTCGGCCCCAATAGGCGTCAGATCGCGAAAATCATAAAACAAGGCCAGCGCCTGCACAGGCTGCAAACCGTCTGCAGCACCTTGCAGGAAGAGCGCCCGGAAGGTGTTGGCCAGATCGGCCTGAAGCTCGGTTGAGCCAGGCAGGTCACCCATTCGCTTTCCGGCGCCGCGCAGCACCTCGAGCGCTTCACGATAGCGCCCTTGAGAAAGATAGATGCCACCCAGCGTCCGGATGACGGTCAGCTCGGTCGCATCGCCCCGCCAGCGCCATTTTAGCTGCTCGAGCTGGGCGGCGGCCGCGTCGGGCGTCATCAGCCCTTTGGCCAGTGATATCTTGACCACGCCCAGCTTGGCCGGCGTGGCGATCCCGTCCAGCGGGGCCCGGGCTACGGCCTTGTAGACAGCCAACGCGCGGTCGCTCTGGCCGTCGAGTTCGAACAGGCGCGCCTGAACCAGTCGCGCCGTCAATTGATCCGCCGCAGGGGCGTTCTGGCTGAAGCTGTAGGCTAGCAACGACCTCGCCGCCGGAAGATCACCGAGTTCGAGAGCCGCCAGCGCATGGGCCGCGCCGAAACGGGCCTTCCAGTCGTTGGGGAACTGATCGATGACCGAAGCGCCCGCTGCAAACGCCTGACGCGCCCCGGCCCAGTCCCCGTGCTGGACCGCGACATAACCCTGCCAGACGCGGGTCGAGGGATCGCCGGCCAGAGCGCCCGAGGCGAAGTCGGCTTCCGATTCGTCGTATCGGCCAATGGACGCACGGGCGGCGCCCCGCAATCCCCGGATCTCGGGCTCGCCCTGCAGGCTCGGCGTCCTGGCGATCATGGCGTTCAGGACGCCGATGCCCTCGAAGCCGAGGCCCGACGCGATCAGGAAGCGGGCGAAGGCCAGTCGCGACTCGATCGGCGTACGAGGATCTTCGGTGGACTGGATCGTCTCCTGTTCGGCCCCATCCTGAAGCTGACGGTAACGGGCGGGAAAACCCTCCGAACCGGCATCGGCCCACTCGGCCAGAATCATCGCCGGATATTCAGCCTTGCGGGGCAGGTGCGGCGCGTCAGGCGCTGTATCGAGGGTCGCCGACGGCGCCGACATCGTCAGCCCGCGCGGGCGGGACACGGTGACGAGATCGCCCTGAGGGGTGATGGTGAGATCGTCAGTAGCCGTCTCGACCGCGAGACCCTGAGCCGTCGGCAAGAGAGTCACATCGACGGTCTGGCGCCGGTCGCCAAAGCCCTTGCCGGGCGCGAGAGCGGTGACGGCGGCGAAGCGGTCGCCGACCATGGGATCCGTCAGCCATATCGCCTTGGTCGCCCCGGCCATCCGGGCCACGAGACGGGTCTGGGCGCTGTCGTCGCGATCGACTTCCACCGCCTGCGCGGGGCTGGTCGGCGAACCACCGATGGTCACGCTCCAGGTCGCGCCATGGCCTGTCGCCGAGACCGGCAGCCCTTGGGGCGCGGGAATGCGAATGGCCGTGTAGTCGGGCCCCTTGGCCCAGCGCGCTTCGCCGGCAGGGCCAAGTTTGGCGCCCTTGGGCAAACCCATTCGGGCGGCGACGTCGAATACGATCCAGACTGCGTCGCCCCGGCGGAACACTGCCGCGCCGACGGGGGCCGCCCACTGGAAGTTCAGCACGACCTTGTCGGCATCGGCTGTCGTTGTGACGGGAACGACGCCGTTGGCCGGGACCGCGTTCGACGCTGCAACGACTGGCGCGGCGCCGGGGGCGTAGAGGTTCAGCCAGACCGCCCCATCGTCAACACCAGACCGGGCCTCGGCTCCGGCGGCGAGGGTCAGGACCAGCTCGGTGGCGCCGGTGACGGCTCGGGTCTCGACCTTGTCGACGCCGGGAGGCGGGCTGTTCTTCAGCAGGCTGATGTCAGGTGCAGCGGTGGAGCCGATGCGGATAACGACCGCCTGGCCCTCACGACGGATCCGCGAACGTGATCCTATGACCCCGGCGAATTCGACGCGCGTAAAGTTTCCGCCAGGGGCGCCGGCCTCCGCGCGGCTGCTGGTGCCAAGGCGGATGGTGACCGGATCGGAGGCTTGGGACACCTCCTGCGCCATGGCCGGCGCGACGCCGCCAAGAATCGGGGCGAGCACCACCGCCCCCACGGCGCCCAGCGCCACAGAGGTCCTCGCGATCGATTTTCTCGAGGAAGAGCCCGCCATCTACGCGCACACTCGCGCGTGTGGCCTTTCAACGCGGTTAATGAGGCGTGTGCGGCGTGTCAGCGCAGGGTGTCCCACAGGTTCTGCGGAACGGTTGACCGGATAGTCCGCTAAACTCGAGGATCGCAGGTTGGACAAATCGCCCAAGGACACGGCGGCGCCTTGCGTCTCGCTACAGGCAGGCCGAGATCAGGCCAAAGGAAACGCTATGTCAGATCCGGTCGAGACCGCTCCCGAATACCCCCCGCTCAATACGTTGACGACGGGTATCCGCTGCCGCTGCCCCCGTTGCGGCAAGGGCCCTCTGCTGCAGGGTTATCTGACGATCCGCAAAAACTGCCCGGTCTGTGGGCTCGACTACAGCTTCGCCGACCCTGCAGACGGCCCGGCTTTCTTCGTCATGTCGGGGGTAGGCGTGGTCGGGATGATGGCCTTCATGGCCTTCGAGTTCAGCGTCCACCCGCCGATCTGGGTGCATTTCGCGGTGACCTTCCCGTTGATCGCCCTGATGTGCCTCGCGACCCTGCGGCCGTTCAAGGGCTGGATCGTGTCCGAGCAGTATGTCCACAAGGCTGCGCCGCCGGAGTGGGAAAGCATCGGCAAACACGGCGACGGGTCGCCCTGGCGGTAAAGGCGTTCGTTATCGGATAAGAAGGAGCGCGCGAGAGACCGAGTGTGCGGCTGCCCCCTCCCCCCACTGCGTGGAGAGGATAAAAAAAGGCCGATGTTTCCACCGGCCTTTTCAAATCTTCAGGCAGACGCCGAAATCAGGCGGCGGCGGCTTGCTCGGCCAGCTTGGCCTTGACCTGACGCTTGATGCGTTGGGCCGTGAGCGACAGCTGCTCATCGCCAGCCTTGACGATATAGACGTCCAGGCCGCCCTTATAGTCGAGGGTACGCAGGGCGGCGTTCGAGATCCGCAGGGTGAAGGACTGGCCCAGGGATTCCGAAGCCAGCTTGACCTTCTTCAGCGACGGCAGAAAGCGGCGCTTGGTCTTAACATTCGAGTGGCTCACGCTGTGGCCGACCATCGGGCCGATACCG
>DASVTM010000264.1:0-4826 GCA_036387575.1 Brevundimonas sp. | reverse complement strand
CATCATCTCGGTAGCGGCGCGTCGCGGCGGGATCATCAAGGAGGTTCTGGTCCAGGAAGGAGACCGCGTGGTAGCCGGCCAGATCCTGGCCCGTCAGGAAGACGACGAGGCCCGTCTCGCCGTCCAGTCAAGCCGTGCGTCCGTCGCCCAGGCCGAGAGCCAACTGGCCTCGCTGCGCGTCGACATCAACACGGCCCAGCGTGAGTACGACCGTCTCGCGAAACTGGTCGCCACGAATTTCGTCGCCGGCGCCCGCATGGATCAGGCCCGTGACGCCATCGCCACCTCTCAGGCTCGCCTGGGCTCGCAGGCCGCCGCCGTCCAGACCGCCCGCGCCCAGCTCGCTCAGGCTCAGTATAATCAGGAACTGACAATCATCCGGGCGCCCGCGGCTGGTCGTATCGCCCGGCGCTACGCCAATCCGGGTGCAGGCGCTTCGACCCTGCAGGTTTCCGCCATGTTCGATCTGGAGCCTGATGCGCCCCGTATCGCCCGGGCCGAAATCGTCGAGTCGGACATTCCAAACGTCGCCAACGGGCAAGCGGTCGAAATCACGCCCGAGGGTGATCCGTCAAAGGTCTACATCGGCTCGGTACTGCGCCGCGCGGCCGTCTTCGGCGCCCGCAAACTGGCCTCCGATGACCCGTCGCAACGTTCGGACGAGCGGGTCGTCGAAGTCGTCGTCTCCGCCGGTGATGCGCCCCTGCTGATCGGCCAACGGGTCCTCGTGAAGTTCATGAAGCCCGGCCAGACCGCGGGGGCCCCGCGCACGGTCACCAGCGGCGTCAGCGCCGACCGGGCCATGCGCCCGCAGGGAAGCTAAACTGCAGGCGGCCGAGGCTCAGGCCTCGGCCGCAATCTGCCGCAGCGCCTGCTCGAACACCTCCGCAGGCTGGCCGCCCGAGATCAGGTATTTGTCGTTGATCACGACCGCCGGGACGGAATTGATCCCGCGTTGAAGCCAGAGTTCCTCAGCCGCCCGTACCTCCGCCGTATAGCGACCAGACGACAGCACCTCGACCGCTTCGGCTCGATCCAGCCCGGCCAGGGCCGCCGTATCCGCCAGAACCTCCGGGTCGCCCGGATTCATTTGCTTCGTGAAATAGGCCTCGAACAACGCCGCCTTCAGAGTCGCCTGTTTGCCGTATTCTTCCGCCCAGTGCAGCAGTCGGTGGGCGTCGAAGGTGTTGTAGATCCGGCTGTCATCGCTCATCCGCATCTCGAAGCCTGTCTCGGCGGCGCGGTCACGGATCATGGTACGGGCCGAAGCAGACTGCGCGGGCGTAGATCCGTATTTGCGGGCGATGTGCTCGACGATGTTCTCGCCCTCGGGCGCCATCTGTGGGTTCAACTCGAACGGCTGGAAATGGATATCCACGTCGACCAGATCCCTGGCCCGTTCGATCGCGGTCTCCAGTCCCGCCAGCCCGATTACGCACCAGGGACAGGATACGTCGGACACGAAGTCGATCTTGATCGGGGTTGGCATAGCTGAGTTCCCTGGCGTTCGTCCATCAGCATATGGGGAACCGATCCGGGTATCGCCAACGCGGCTTAGCCTGTCCTCTGAATGTCCTGCACCGTTGATCGCTCCAGCAAGTCAGTCCTGGCAAGGCGCCATCTGGGCATAAGGGAACCCGGCGTGCCTGTCGGATATCGGCAGGGGCCAGTCGGCCCGACGATCCGCTTCCCGAGACCTGCCCGAACAGGTCGATGTCGGCCGGATTCGACTGAGGACCTTCCAGCGCCGTCTCAGGCGAGGCGCCGGGATTGCGGACCGCGACATGCTTTGTCAGTCGCCGGTGAAAACGCCGGTGCGCTTTTCCAGCACCGCAGTCACACCCTCGATGTGGTCGTCGGTCAGATGCGCGAGAGCCTGCATCGCGGCGCTGAGCTCCAGCATCTGATCGAAATTCATGTCGCGACCCTGACGTAGCAACGACTTGGCCATCCGCACGGCCCGGGGCGGCTGGGCGGCGACCTGGGCTGCAGTGATCAGCGCCTCATTCATCAACGCATCATGTGGCACGACCCGATTGACGAGACCCCATTTGTCCGCGGTTTCAGAGTCGATCGCCCGGGCGGTGAACAGCATCTCGGCGGCGCGGGCGTAGCCGATGTTTCTCGGCAATAGCCACGAACCGCCGTCGCCGGGAATGATGCCCAGCTTCAGGAACGGTACCCCGAAGCTGGCCCTGTCGGAGGCTATGCGGATGTCGGCCAAGCCGGCGATGTCGCAACCCAGGCCGAACGCAGGGCCGTTCACTGCCGCTATCAGCGGGACCTCAAGACCATAGAGCGAGCGCACAATACGGTGGACGACGCGGCGATATTGCTCCCGGATGGCTGCGCCCGATCCGGCGAACATGTCTGACCGCGCCTTCATGGCATTGAGGTCGCCCCCGGCGGAGAAGGCCCGGCCGGCGCCCGTCAGGACCACGCAGCGGATGTCCGGATCTGCGTTGACTGCCTCGCAGATCGCTGCGACCTCATCACCGTCCGTAAGATCGGGGAGGGCGTTCAACCGCTCGGCCCGGTCGAAGGTCAGGACCAGCACCGATCCGCTGCCCGGTTGAGCGATTTTCTCCTGGGCGATGAAGGCGGCCACGGCGATCTCCGAAATTGCGAAACCCCGGCCTTGTCGGGGCCGGGGCGTAGCGGTGCAAGTCGGAACTTGCCTTTGGCGCTTCAGTCCGTGTCGAGAGCCCCCGGGTTAACGAGGGCGCTTGATCTCGATCGGCACGAAGTTGGATGGGTGGCTGACCACGCGATCATTCGCCCGGCTTTGCCGTCCAGAGTTCACCAACATCCCGCCCCAGAAGGCGAAAGACGTCATGGCGTGCTGGAGATTCCTGTCTTTGTCGTTCATCGTTGATGTCTCCTTTCGTTGAACGAGGAAAAGAGACACGTCGTGCTTGCAGGGGTTTGCACCCTCTTAGTCGTTTCGCGTCGAATTCTAGTTCGCACACGGAGCGATAAAACGCAAGCGTTTTGGTCTGGGTCCGGAGTAGTTTTCTTATGTCTGTCATTTCCGGGCCTCCGACCGCGGACCACACGGCTGGCTCCGCGCCCCGATCGATTGCTACCCCCTGCGTCAAGGTCTGCATCGTGGACGGGTCGTCCAGCCTTTGTCTCGGTTGCTACCGTACGCTCGAGGAGATCGGTGGTTGGTCTGGTCTGACGGACGTACAGCGTGCGCAAATCATGGCTGAACTCCCCGCTCGTCGCGACCGGATCGATCCGGCGAAACTGGGTCTTTGACGGCGGTCGTCAAGGCTACGCTCGCTAACCTTTCGTCAGCCACGTCGGTTCACCGCATCCCAAGGCCTGTGTGACAGGGTGATCTGGCCGCAGAAGCGGTTTCAGTCGCGTGAGGCCATGATCCGCTTCGATTTTCAGACAGTCGCCGTCATGGCGATGGCTACGGCCTCTTCGCTGAGCGTCGCCTTCTGGCTGAGCCATGCTGATGCGCAGGGCGCAGCCCATGCGGAAACCGTTACCCCGATGTCGGCTTCCGGAACGCCCGCTCGTGGCCGCGCCGCTCAGGTGCTCAAAGCCGCCGACGGCCACTACTGGGCCGAGGCGAACATCGAGGGCCGGGCCATCCACGTCCTGGTCGATACCGGAGCCAGCGTCGTAGCCCTGACGCGTGAGGACGCCTCCCGTCTAGGCCTGAAGCTGGCGCCCGAAGATTTCACCCGAACCGTGCAGACGGCATCCGGTCCCGCTCGAGCCGCAGCCGTCACCCTGAAATCGATCGCGGTGGCTGGCGCCGAGGTCGAGGATGTTCAGGCTTTGGTGGTTGAGAACGGTCTTTCCCAATCGCTGCTCGGAATGAGCTTTCTGGGCCGACTGTCCGGCTTTGAGGCTACGCCTGTCGCGCTGATACTTCGTCCCTGAGCGGATACAAGTCTGGACTGGCTGGTTCCTGGACCGCTCAGGCTGCCCGGTCGCTCGCCGGCTGGTTGGCTTCAAACGCCCGTTCAGCCTCGCGCACCGCGTCCACGGCCCTCTCCACGACTTCGATCCCCGCGGCGGAAGCGATGGAGTCGACGGTCAGGATGCGACGGAAGGCGCGCGCGCCCCGGCGACCATGCATCAGGCCCAGCATGTGCCGCGTCATTGCGGGCAGATGGACACCCTCAGTGAGGCGCGCGGCCAGATAGGGTTTATATCGCTCGATGGCGGCAAACGGATCGACGTCCGGCGTTGCCTCGTCGAAGATCCTGCGATCGACCTGCCCCAGTAATGCGGGCTCGTGATAGGCGGCGCGCCCGAGCATAACCCCGTCCAGCTGGACGCCATCAGAAGCGTCGAGGTGCGTCGCAGCAGCGTCCAGTGACGCGATGCCGCCGTTGATGCAGATCGTCAGGTGGGGTCGCTCGCGCTTCAACTGCCTCACGAGCGCATAGTCGAGCGGCGGTACGTCGCGATTTTCTTTGGGCGACAGGCCTTTTAGCCAGGCCTTGCGAGCATGAACGATGAAGGTGGTGATGCCCACCGCAGCCGAGGCGTCGACCGTGGCGAACAGGCTGGTCGCGGGATCCTGGTCGTCGACGCCGATACGGCATTTGACTGTAGCCGGTACGCTCACCGCCTCGCGGATCGCAGCCATGCAGTCGGCGACCAACTCCGGTTCGCGCATTAGACAGGCGCCGAATTTTCCTGACTGCACCCGGTCCGAAGGACAGCCGACGTTGAGGTTGATCTCGTTGTAACCGAACGCTTGGCCGATCCTCGCGGCCTCGGCCAGTTGGACGGGATCCGATCCTCCCAGCTGAAGGGCCACGGGATGCTCCATCTTGTCGAAGCCCAGCAGCCGCTCG
>DASVTM010000263.1:0-3296 GCA_036387575.1 Brevundimonas sp. | reverse complement strand
CGCCCAGCCGGACGATGCGGCTGAAGCTGTCGACCACGCGAAAACCATCCCTCGCCGGACGAGCGATCAGCAGGCGACAGTTATTGGTCCCCAGATCGAGCGCCCCATACAATGGTGCGTCGCGACCTGTCGCCGCATGGCCCTGTGCGCCGTCGCCCCGGAGCTGAGCCGGTTGCGACGCGCGGTCGGACCTCTGGCGCTGGGACCGGTCGTCGCGCCCCGGGGGCGCGCCGTCTGGTTCCGGCATGGGCCGAACTTTCAAATGGGCGCAACCGTTGACGGCGCCCGTCCCGGGCAACCTAGCCTCGTCCGCCTTCGCTCGCCAAGCGAATATGACGCCAGGATGAACAGGTCGGACGGACGAGCCTCATGTCCAATCGCTTACATTCAGGCCATGACCCAAGTTCAAACAGCCAAGTTCGGCCTCGGCCAGATCGTTAGGCACAGGGAGCAGAGTTTTCGTGGCCTGATCGTCGATGTCGATGCCGTCTATACCGGTCCCGCCGACCAACCGACGCCAGACCATCGCAACCAGCCCTTCTATCGCGTTCTGGCGATGGGCGAGGACTCGGGCTTTCTGGTCTATGCCGCAGAGGGCGTGCTTGAGGTTGACCCGGATATAAATCCGTTGAGCCGCGAGGATTACGCCTCATGGTTCACCACGGACGGCGCAGGGCATCTCGCTCCGCGAAAGCAGCCAATCCAATAGCGAGGCGGTCTACTAGCCGCGCCCGTTATCGCCGCCTAGATTGCAGGTCAGCAGCAGCCGTCCCAGTGGAGTTTGACATGTCCGATTTCGAGCACGTCTTCGACGCCCCGCCTCCGGGCGCGGCCGCCGACTGGACGATCAGCCAGAATTGGCGCGCCTATACCGAGGTCGAGCACGACACCTGGGACACCCTGTACGCCCGGCAGATGAGCATCCTGCCGGGACGGGCGTCCGACGCCTTCCTGAACGGGCTCAAGGCGCTGGACCTCAACACCGGCGGCATTCCTGATTTTGCGGTGATCAATCCCAAACTTCAGGCCCTCACCGGCTGGACAGTGCATTGCGTGCCGGGCCTGGTGCCGGACGACGTCTTCTTCGACCATCTGGCCAACCGCCGCTTCGTGTCGGGTCAATTTATCCGCAAGCCGGACCAACTGGACTACCTGCAGGAGCCGGACATCTTCCACGATGTCTTCGGCCACGTGCCGATGCTGACGGACCCGGACTTCGCCGACTACATGCAGGCCTATGGCAAGGGCGGCCAGCGCGCCGCCAGCCTCGGCATGCTGCCGCAGCTGGCACGGCTGTACTGGTACACGGTCGAATTCGGTCTGATGCAGTCGCCGAAGGGCTTGCGCATCTACGGCGCCGGGATCGTCTCATCGGCGACCGAGAGCGTGTTCGCGCTCGACGACGCGTCGCCCAACCGGATCGGCTTCGATCTGGAGCGCGTTATGCGCACCCTCTACCGGATCGACGACTTCCAGCAGGTCTATTTCGTCATCCCCTCGATCGAGGCACTGAGAGACGTCACGCTTAAGGATTTCGGCCCGGTCTACGAGGCCCTGCGCGGGCAGGGCGACATTGCAGTGGATGCTATCCTGCCGGACGACCGGGTGCTGACGCGGGGCTCGCAGTCTTATGCCGCGCGAGGCGGTCGTTTCGCGGCCTGAGGGTCGAGAGTCTCGCGTTCACCGAAAAATGCCGGAAATGGACCCTTGGCCGAAACGGCGGCGCCGGGTCGCGCGACCGGATGGCGTCTGTTTCCGGCGATCCGGCCCCGCGCTTGATGCGGGCGTTAGCGACGAACCCCTGTGCAGCGGGGCTCGGCGAGGTTGGCGATGTCAAAGATCGGCTGTGAAGGGCCATTGTACCACCGGCCTGAACAGTGGGCGCCGATTGTCGAGAAAATCGGCGATGGAGGGTTCAGTGTCTCTCTTTCGGGGTCGGAAAGGTCGAGAAGATCAGGGTCGAGAGTCTTCACTCCTCAATGCCGATGACGGCAGAACGCTAGTCGTGCGTGATCAGGCTCTTGTGCTTCGTGTCTCGCATGAACACGAACACCAGTAGCGACACGCCAATCATCACCGTGACGTACCAGAAATAGCGGCTCTCGTTGCCGTCCAGCTTGAACCACAGGGCGACGTATTCGGCCGTGCCGCCGAACACCGCATTGGCGATGGCGTAGGGCAGGGCGACGCCCAGCGCGCGGATGTGCGCCGGGAACAGCTCGGCCTTCACCACGGCGTTTATGGCCGTATAGCCCGAGACGATGATCAGCGCCGCCAGCGCCAGCGCGAACGCCGCCCAAGGATTGGTCGTCACCGCCAGCGTCGACATGATCGGCACGGTGCACAACACGCCCAGCACCCCGAAGGCGATCATCACCGGCCGCCGCCCGATCCGGTCCGACAGGGCGCCGACGGCGGGTTGCAGCATCATGTAGATCAACAGCGCCCCGGCGCTGATCTCGGTCGCCGTGTTCTTGGAGAAGCCGGAGGTGTTGACGAGGAATTTCTGCAGGTAGGTCGTGTAGGTATAGAAGGCGAGCGTCCCGCCAGCCGTCAGGCCCAGTACGATCAACGCCTCCTTGGGGTGTTTGCGCATCAGCAGCAGGGCGCTGGATTTCGGAGCCGCCCCGGTGTCCTCGGCCTTGAACGCGCTGGTTTCATCGAGCCGCCGCCGCAACCAGAACACCACCACGGCCAACAGCGCGCCGACGAAGAACGGAATGCGCCAGCCCCACGACGCCAGCGCCGTCTCGCTGAGCGTGTTCTGCAGCAGGATCAGTAGCAGCAACGCCAGCAGCTGCCCCGAGATCAGCGTCACATACTGAAAGCTGGACCAGAAGCCGCGATGCTTGGGCGTCGCCATCTCAGACAGATAGGTTGCCGACGACCCGTACTCCCCGCCGACGCTCAGCCCCTGCAGTAGCCGCGCGAACAGCAGCAATACCGGCGCGGCCAGACCGATCTGGGCATACCCCGGCGAGCAGCCGATGATCAGGGACCCGGCGCACATCAGGCTGACCGACAGGGTCAGTCCGGCCTTGCGTCCCTTGCGGTCGGCATAGACCCCCATGATCCAGGCCCCGACAGGTCGCATCAGGAAGCCGACGGCGAACACGGCGGCGGCGCTCAGTAGCTGGGCGGTCGGGTCTTCGTCGGGAAAGAAGACCGGCGCGAAATACAGGGTGAAGGCCGCGTAGGCGTACCAGTCGAACCACTCGACCAGATTGCCCGCCGACCCGCCGACGATGTTGCGCAGACGTCGCGCGGCGGACATCGGTTCGGTCTTTGGCTCTGTC
>DASVTM010000262.1:0-13673 GCA_036387575.1 Brevundimonas sp. | reverse complement strand
GGTCTGGTCTGCTGTCTGGTGCTCGGACCGCGTTACGGCTTCGGTCGTGACAACATGGCGCCCGCCAACCTCGCCTACACCGCCATAGGCACCGGCCTGCTGCTGGTCGGCTGGATCGGCTTCAACGCCGGGTCTGCAGGCGCCGCCGATGCGCTGGCGGGCACGGCCTGTTTCAACACCCTGCTGGCCGCTGCCGCTGCTTCACTGGGCTGGCTGGCCATCGAATGGATCGAGAAGAAGAAGCCGACCCTGCTCGGCCTGCTGTCCGGCATCGTCGCCGGTCTGGTCGCCATCACTCCTGCGGCCGGGTTCGTCGATCCCAAGGGCGCCTTCTTCATCGGCGTCATCGCTGGCGCGGCCTGCTATGCGGGCGCGGTCTGGGTCAAGCACGCGCTCAAGTATGACGACAGCCTCGACGCCTGGGGCATCCACGGCATCGGCGGCATCGTCGGCGCCCTGCTGACCGGCATCTTCGCCACCACCGCCGTCAATCCGCTGTCGGAAGGCGCCTCGGTGCTGAAACAGGCGATCGGCCTTGCCGGCGTGATCGCATGGAGCGCGATCGGCACCTTGGCCGTGCTGATGATCTGCAAATTCACCGTCGGCCTGCGCGTCACCAAGGAAGGCGAGGTCGAGGGCCTCGACTATTCCGAACACGGCGAGAGCATCCACTCCTGATCGCCGGTTCCAGAACGCTCAGGGTCAGCGCGTGACCCTGAGCGTCACCCCGACCGTCCTCGGTGCGCCGAGGAAGGCGCCGATGGTGCCCGCCTGGAACGGCGCCCCGAACGCGACCTGACGATAGTCCTCGTCGAACAGGTTGCGGCCCCAGAGCTCGACTGACCAACCGGCTTCGGCTTCAAGGCCGACCGAGCCGTTGGCCAGCCAGAAGCCCGGCTGCACCTTCTCGGGCGCCAGATCCGAACCGGTGTTGTAGGACGACGAATATTTGCCTGCGAGAGTGGCGCGCACCGCGAAACCGTCGCCGATATCGCGGCGGTACGTGCCAGAAAGCGATCCCGACCAGAGCGGCGCGAACGACAGCCGCGAACCGGCCAGCAGCGGCAGGCCCGGCACGGGCGCATCGCCGTATTCCGTCTGGGCATAGACTACGCCAGCCTGAAGGCTGAGGCCCGGCATCGGGCGCAGCGTCCCCTCCAGTTCGGCGCCCTTGGCGGTCACCTCGGGGATCGACTTCACGAGGAAGGTCGTCCCGAGGAAGGTGTTGAGCTGGAAGTCGGTATAGGCCTGATGAAAGGCGTCGCCCGACAGCAGCAGCCGCCCGCCCAGCAACGTCGCCTTGGCGCCGACCTCGACGGAATCGACCACCTCGGGCGCAAAGGCGGTTGAGGCGTCGGGGATCAGGTTGGTCTGGGCGCGGTCGAGGTTGTAGCCCGCACTTTTGCGGCCCCGGGCATAGGAAACATAGGTCAGCACAGACGGAGTCAGCTGGTATTCGACGCGCGCCAGCCCCGACAATCCATCGTCCGTCTGGCCCTCGCTGCGGCTCAGATTGTTGAAGGCCGGGTTGGCCCAGGGTAGGCAGATCGTGGCATTGGTGATGCCTCGCGCGAGGGCTGCGGCGCAGGCCCGACCGCTGTCGGTGTTGGTGTAGGCCGCGTCGAGATCCTTCTCGATATGGCTGTAGCGCAGGCCGAGCGTCAGCCCGAGCTTGTCGGTCGCATGCCAGGTCGTCTGGCCGAACAGCGCGGCGGTCGTGGCGGTCTGTTTGTAGGTATCGAGCGCCCCCTGCCCCGACACGAAGTTCTGGCCCACGGGCAATCTGGTCAGGGTCGAGACGTATCCCGCGAGGCCGACCGGGTTGGCGGCGGAACGGGTCAGGATGCGGCCGAGATAGTCTTCGTAGGCCGAGCCGTAGAGGAAGGCGTCCCGCCGCAGCAGGGTCTCGCGCATCAGATAGACGCCGCCGGTGTAGTCGAAAGCGCCGCGCGAGCCGGTCAGCCGGGCCTCATGGCTGAAGGTGCGGAACCGGTTGGACCAGCGACCGTCATCGGGACGATAGGCGATGTCGGCGGAGGTGAAGTCCCAGTCCTGGCTGAGCACAGCGCGCCACTGGCGGGCGGCGGTGGTCAGTTCGACCACGCCCAGCCTCGTATCGATCTTGGTATGCAGCGAGACGCCGCCGTCCTTGATGCGAGTGTTGGTGTCGCGGTTGGCGTAGCCGGTGCGAGCCGAGAGAGCGGCCGGGTTCATCACGCCGCCGTCGGGACTCAGCAGGGCGAGGATGCCTGCGGTCGGCCCGGTGGACTGCTGCACGCCGATGCAGCAGCGCTCGTCACGATGGGTGAAGTCGGCGCTCAGGCGGTTGCTGATGCTGGCGGTCGGCGTCCACAGCAATTGGCCCCGAACGGTCTCGTAGGCCTCGTTCTGGTCGTCGGTTTCGGTGCGAGGGCCATTGCCCGTGCGCACGTCATAGAAGCCGTCTCGGCGACGAACGGCTGCGTAAAGACGGCCTGCCAGCTTGTCCTCGATCAGGGGGCCGGTCACCGAAACCGAGCCGCCGCGAGCGCCGTGGTCGCCGACCGTGGCCTCGCCTGTGGCGCCAAAGTCGAACTTTGGCCCGGCGGTGACGATGTTGATTACCCCGGCGGAGGTGTTCTGACCGAACAGGGTCGATTGCGGGCCGCGCAGGACCTCGGTGCGTTCGACCTCGCCGAGATCGCCGAGAGCGACGCCGTTACGGGCGCGGAACACACCGTCGACGATGACGCCGACCGAGCTTTCCAGCCCCGGGTTCTCACCGACCGTGCCGATGCCCCGTATCCGCGCCGTGGTATTGGTCTGGTTCGAAGACGACGCGACCAGCAGGCCCGGCGTCAGGATAGCTAGGTCCTTAATGTCGACGACACCCGCGCCCGCTAGCAGCGGCTGGGCTGCGACCGACACCGACAGCGGCGTGCGCCGAAGCGAGGTTTCGCGACGCTCTGCGGTGACGACGATTTCGTCGATCTGGGTCGTCTGGGCGAGGACGGGAGCAGCGAGCACGCCGGAGACGACGAGCGCGAGGGCGCTCGCGTGGGCGAGGGAGGCGGAGGTCATACAGTGTCTCTTTGGGGGAGGAGAGGACGTCGGACGAGAGGTCGGTGTGCGGCCGTCTCAGTGGTCGGAGGGCGGCGTTTCCATCAGTTCGATCAGGACGCCGCCCATCTGTTTGGGATGCAGAAAGACGACGGGGGTCCCGTGGGCGCCGATGCGGGGCTCGCCTGTGCCCAGAATGGTCAGGCCCTTGGCGTAGGCTTCGGCGACGGCGGCGTGGATATCCTCGACCTCGAAACAGACGTGATGCTGACCACCCGTGGGGTTTTTGGCGAGGAAGCCGACGATGGGGCTGGTGTCGTCGAACGGCTCGATGAGCTCAATCTGGGCGTTCGGCAGGTCGACGAAACAGACCTTCACGCCCTGCGCCGGCAGGTCCAACGGTTCGCCGATCTTCGTGGCGCCCAGCACGTCACGGTACAGCACGATGGAGTCTGCGATCGACGGCGTGGCGACGCCGACGTGGTTCAGCTTGCCGATCATGCGGGCTCTCTCGATGGGGCGGGCTGGGCGTAGCCGAGGCGCTGGTTGAGCTTCTCGATCAGGTCGATGGCGGTGTCGGCGACGGTCGAGCCGGGCGGATAAACGGCGGCGGCGCCCATATCGATCAGGGTCTGGACGTCCGACGGCGGGATCACTCCGCCCACCACGATCATGATGTCTGGTCGGCCCAGCTTCTCCAGCTCGGCGCGAAGTTCCGGCACGAGCGTCAGATGCCCGGCCGCCAGCGACGAGGCGCCGACCGCGTGGACATTGGCGTTGACCGCGTCGCGCGCAGCTTCGGCGGGTGTCTGGAACAGGGCCCCTGCGGTGACGTCGAGACCGAGGTCGCCATAGCCGGTGGCGATGACCTTCTGGCCGCGATCGTGGCCGTCCTGACCCAATTTCGCGATCAGGATGCGGGGCGGGCCACCGTCATTATCGACAAACGTAGCCACCATATCGCGGGCCCGTGCGAACCGTGCGTCCTTACCGGCTTCCCGGGCATAGACGCCGGAGACGGTCTTCACCGTGGCGACGTGACGACCGAAGGCGGCTTCCAGAGCATCGGAGATTTCGCCGACCGAGGCATGCGCGCGAGCAGCCTGTACCGACAGTTCCAGCAGGTTCGCGGTCCCCTTCGCGCCCTCGGTCAGGGCGGCCAGCGCGGCTTGGGTGGCCGTCTCATCGCGTTCGGCGCGGAGGCGTTTCAGCTTCTCGATCTGCGCGGCGAGGACGGCGGCGTTGTCGACCTTGAGCATCGGAATGTCGTCGGCGACGTCGTTGAGATAGCGGTTCACACCGACGACGGTCTGTTTGCCAGTATCGATCCGGGCCTGAGTTTTCGCCGCCGACTCCTCTATCCGCAGCTTGGGAATCCCGGCCTCGATGGCCTTGGCCATACCGCCTGCGGCCTCGACCTCGGCCATCAGGGCGCGGGCCTTGTCGGCCAGTTCCTGGGTCAGTTTCTCGACGTAGTAGCTGCCGCCCCACGGGTCGATGACGCGGGTCAGGCCGGTCTCCTGCTGCAACAGAATCTGGGTGTTGCGCGCGATCCGCGCCGAGAAATCGGTGGGCAAGGCCAGCGCCTCGTCCAGCGCATTGGTGTGCAGCGACTGGGTCTGGCCACCCGCCGCCGCCATGGCCTCGACCATGGTGCGCGAAACGTTGTTGAACACATCCTGCGCCGCCAGCGACCAGCCGGAGGTCTGGCAGTGGGCGCGTAAAGACAGCGACTTGGGATCGACGCCGCCTTCCTTTTGCACTGCCTCTGCCCACAACAGGCGGCCGGCGCGCATCTTGGCGACCTCCATGAAGTAGTTCATGCCGATGGCCCAGAAGAACGACAGGCGCGGCGCGAACCGGTCGATCTCCATGCCCGCGGCCTTGCCCGCGCGAAGGTATTCGATCCCGTCCGACAGGGTGTAGGCCAGCTCGATGTCGGCCGAGGCTCCCGCCTCCTGCATGTGATAGCCGCTGATCGAGATCGAGTTGAACTTGGGCGTTTCCTTCGCCGTCCACTCGAAGATATCGGCGATGATCCGCATCGAGGGCTCGGGCGGATAGATGTAGGTGTTGCGGACCATGAACTCCTTGAGGATGTCGTTCTGGATGGTCCCGGTCAGTTTGGCGTGCGGCACGCCCTGCTCCTCGCCCGCCACGATGTAGAGCGCCAGGATCGGTAACACGGCGCCGTTCATGGTCATCGACACCGACATCTCGTCGAGCGGAATGCCGTCGAACAGGGTGCGCATGTCGAGGATGGAATCGATCGCCACACCGGCCATGCCGACGTCGCCCTTCACCCGGGGGTGGTCGGAATCATAGCCCCGGTGCGTGGCCAGATCGAAGGCGATGCTGAGCCCCTTCTGACCGGCCGCGAGGTTGCGACGATAGAAGGCGTTCGAGGCCTCGGCGGTCGAGAAGCCCGCGTACTGGCGGATGGTCCACGGATTGCCCGCGTACATGGTCGGATAGGGGCCGCGCAGGAACGGTGCGAATCCGGGTAGTCCGTGTACGGATTCATTGCCCGCGATGGCCGAGGCGTCATAGGCCGAGGCGACCTCGATGCCTTCGGGCGTGGTCCACGGCTCGCGCGCAGGGCCTGTGCCGGTGGCGCCAAAATCGAGCGTGGCCTTGGTGAAGTCGGGGAAACTCATTGGCTGGCCTCCTCGAAGGCGGCGGCGAAGCGAATGGACGTCAGGGCGATGCACGCGTCGGTGATGGCGGCCTTGGCTGGCGGTGATGAGGCCTCGACCGGCGCCGCCCGCACGTCTGGATCGACGAATTTGGTTACGCCGATGATCTGTTTGGAGCCGTTGTCGAAGGCGGCTTTCAGGGAGGCGCGTGAGGCGGCGACGCGCATCTGGATCGCGCCGCCTTTCAAAGCGGCGACGATGCCGCCCTCGCGTTCGATGCGCTGAAACTCGGCCCAGCCGGCGGTCGCAAGATCGTGGGTTCGGCTGTCGAGGAACCACGATCCCGCCGCGGGATCATCGACCCGTCCGAGGTGCGCCTCTTCCATCAGGACGATCTGGGTGTTGCGCGCCTGACGCCGGGCGAAGGCGTCGGGGCGGCCCGAGGCGCGGCTGAAGCCGTCCAGCACGACCGAGTCTGCTCCGCCGACTGCGCCTGCGAAACCGGCGGCGGTGAGCCTGAGCAGGTTGGGCCAGGGGTCGCGGGCGGCCAGCATTCGGCGCGACGATCGCGCTTCGATATTGGCGGGGACGTCGAGCCCGAAGGCCTTGCTGACCGACGCCCAGATGAGGCGCAGCGCGCGGACTTTAGCGAGACTGTCAAAATATTCGGCGTCGACCGCGACGCCGAGGACCGTGCCCTTGAGCGCTTGTTCCGCAGACAATCCGGCGTCCACGGCAGCCCTGACATAGGCGACCACGGTGGCGGCGAGAAAGCCGAGCTCCTGCCCGGCGGATCCACCGGCCTCGTGCACCACGCGGCCCGAGGCGAGGAAGAAGGTCGCGTCGGGGTAGGCGCCTGCGTGGCGTTCGGCGGCGGCGGCGGACTGGCTGAGATGAAGCGCGATCGGCAGGGGCGAACCGCCTGCGAGGGCGAACGCCGAGATCGGGTCCATGTGGAACATCAGCTTCGCGCGCGGCGAGCCCTTGGCCACGACGGCCAGAGCGTTGGCGGCGTCGGGGCCGTTCAGCCCGGCGTCGAGACCCACGGCGGCCAGTTCCAGCGCCACGTTCGCCAACGCCCGGCCCAGCGGTTCGGAGTCCGAAAGCACCGACTTGGCAAAAGAGGGCGCCGACAGGATGACGCTGGCCGCGCCACCTTCGAGATCGGTCAGCACCGCCGCATTGACCGTGTCCGGATCTTCGCCCTCGACCAGTGTCCGCAGGTCCCACGACCGGCCCTCGGCATCGGTCGGGCGCGGCGTGAACAGCGGCGTGATGCCGCTGGCGTCGGCGTACAGGGGACGGATCGCCAGATGATCGGCGTCCAGATGCAGCAGCGACTCGAGCGGCTTGTCCTTCAGCGCCTTGATCGCAGACTCACGCCATTGCTCCGGCGTCGGAACGCGAAAAACGGAGACGCCTGACATCACTCGAACTCGACCAGCACGTCGTCGGCGGCGACGGGGTCACCGGCCTTGGCGCCGACGGATTTTACGACGCCGTCGCGCTCGGCCTTCATGATGTTCTGCATCTTCATGGCTTCGATGATGGCGACGGTTTCGCCGGTCTTCACGGACTGTCCGGGGACGACGGCGATGGAGACGACGAGGCCGGGCATCGGCGACTGGATCAGTTTCGAGGTGTCGGCGGCGACCTTTTCGGGCAGGCGAGCGAACAGTTCGGCGTGGTGGGGCGACATCACCCGGACGCGGGATTTCGAGGCGCGCGAACGGATCTCGAAGCCGTCGGCGATGCGTTTGACCTCGGCGGTGAACGGCGCGTCATCCAACACGCCACGGAACTGCGCCAGCCCCGGACGCCAGTCGATCTCGGACAAACGCAACGCCCGCTGCTCGCCGATCAGGTCCAGCGTCAACGCTTCCTCGTCGTCGTAACCGACCGAGACGCCGATCGGCTCGCGGTCGATCAGCACGATCCAGTCGGTGCGCGGCGACGGGTCGCCGGACTGGTCGGCGAGGATTTCGTTCATGGCCACGGCGGCGGCGACCATGACGTCCTTCTGCAGCGGACCAGCCGGGACGCCGTTGAAGCCGTCGGGGAATTCGTCGACGATATAGCTGGTCGAGAGATGGCCCGACTTGAACCGTTCCTGATCCATGACGGCGGCAAGGAAGGGCACGTTGTGGCCGACGCCCTGCAGGTGGGTGTCTTCCAGAGCCCTCGCCATGCCCTCGACGGCGCCCGCGCGGGTCGGGGCCCAGGCGCACAGTTTCGAGATCATCGGGTCATAGAACATGCTGATTTCGTCGCCCTCGCGGACGCCGGAATCGTTCCTCACCACATAGGTCCCGATGGGCGATTCATGCTCGCCCTCCTCCGCCTGTTCGTAACGGACGAGGCGGCCGATGGAGGGCAGGAAGCCGCGATAGGGGTCTTCGGCATAGATGCGGCTTTCGATCGCCGAGCCGTTGATCTTCAGGTCGTCCTGACCGAAGGCCATGGTCTCGCCCGCCGCCGAGCGGATCATCTGCTCGACCAGATCGACGCCGGTGATCAGCTCGGTCACCGGGTGTTCGACCTGCAGCCGGGTGTTCATTTCGAGGAAGTAGAAGCTGCGGTCCTGACCGGCGACGAACTCGACCGTGCCGGCGGAGTCGTAGTTCACGGCGCGGGCCAGGGCGATGGCCTGATCGCCCATCAGCTTGCGCGTAGCGTCGTCGAGCAGGGGCGACGGCGCCTCCTCGATGACCTTCTGGTTGCGACGCTGGATCGAGCATTCGCGGTCGAACAGGCTGACGATATTGCCGTGTTTATCGCCCAGCACCTGGATCTCGATGTGGCGCGGGTTGACGATGAATTTCTCGAGGAACACCCGGTCGTCGCCGAATGCGGTCAGGGCCTCGGCCTTCACGGCGGCGAAACCCTCGGCCATGTCGTCGTCGGAATGGGCGACGCGGATGCCCTTGCCGCCGCCGCCCGCCGACGCCTTGATCATCACCGGATAGCCGATTTCTCCGGCGATCTGGACGGCGTGTTCGGGGCTTTCGATCAGCCCCATATAGCCGGGCACGGTGGTGACGCCCGCCTCGGCTGCGAACTTCTTGGACGTGATCTTGTCGCCCATCGCCTCGATCGCATATGGATTGGGCCCGATGAAGGTGATGCCCTCGGCCTCGAGGCGACGCGCGAAGACGGGGTTTTCCGACAGGAAGCCAAAGCCCGGATGCACGGCCTCGGCGCCCGATTTCCGCACGGCGTCGACGATCTTGTCCTGGATCAGATAGGACTGCGCTACGGGCGACGGACCGATGTGGATCGTCTCGTCGGCCATCTCATAGGCCAGCGATCCGGTGTCGGCGTCCGAGTGCACCAGCACCGTCTGGATGCCCATCTTGCGCGCGGTCTTGATGATCCGAACAGCGATCTCGCCCCGGTTGGCGATGAGGATTTTAGAGAACATCACTAGGTCCTGAATTTTGTGCCGGGCCGCCTCGGCCGCGATGGCGTCCTCATGAAGCTGAGGTAGGGGAAATATGAGCAGGTAGAGTTCATGGCTCGATCAGGCCTTCGCGCTCCAGCACACGACGAACCTCTTCAAAAGCGGCACTTATTTTCCCAGTGGGAAACCGAATTTGGCCTAAGCCTTGGATATTAGAGAACTCAGCGCAGCCCTCTTCAAGAAGCACTATCGCCTTCGTGAATCCGAGCTTGCCTTGAAAGAGACCCGCCTCATGGATGACGTTCTGTCTGGCGTGCATCGCGCCATCTGCCTGTTCATCTTCGGCAGTCAGAACAATCAGTGCAACCGCCGCCGCGCCTAGCATCTCCGACAATCGCGCTATGTTGGTAACACCCGCGACGGGCACCCGGTTGAATTCATCGTACGGAAGATGAAGCCTTTCCCCGACGAAATCCTTCAACTCTCTCCACATGGCGGACCGGCCATGGCCGATGAACACATTCGTTCCTACTAGTGACTGCTGCCGCCCTCGCGACTCAAGGCGAAGAAGATGAGATCCCGCCTGTCGCAACAGTTTTTCAAGCTGATTTGTGACTTCCGAGACTTCCCGGAGAGAAGCGACCTGAGCTAGAATTTCTTGGTGGGGGGCGATTTTCAGACCGGCGGCTGCGGCGATCGTGTCACGTGTCATGAACTGCCGTTTTGGCACCATGAGCTCTTGAAAATCATTGACGGATCGAGGGCTGACCTCTGCGATTTGATCCCTCAATGAGCTTAAGTAGCTATCGCTTCGCTCTGCGATCTCGATCGCAATCATAGACAGAGCTTCTGCCTTGATCTGCTCAAGCCTCCAACGAACTCCTTGCGCTGCTTTTTCGACGGGATCCAAGTTGGGCTGCCCCGCCCTACGCGCAACTTCAGCCTTTATTTCAGCAGCGGTGAATGATGCCCAGTTTCCGCGCGTTCGGCTGAAACTTCCTCGCCCACTAAGTCCCCATTCGGAGTCGAAATGATAGCCTGCGGGCGCCTCAAGCAATCCCTCGTAGTACACGTTCGCATGGGGACCGATAGATGACTGACTCCAAGCCAGATTCATCTTCTCAGCTTCCTTGGCCAGCGCGCCAACTGGGCCGGACGGCGACGCCAAGACAGCATACGCTGACTGCGCCCGAACTAGCTCATCGGCTAGGGCAATGAACTGTTGGCCGGACATGACTGTCACCTACAGCGGAATGTTGTCGTGCTTCTTCCAGGGATTTTCCTGGGTTTTGTTCTCGAGCGTCTTGAGCGCCTTGATCAACCGCCGCCTGGTGCCATGCGGCATGATGACGTCGTCGATGTAGCCGAGGCCAGCGGCGACGAAGGGGTTGGCGAACTTGTCCTTGTACTCGGCCTCGCGGGCGGCCAGCGCCTCGGGGTCGCCGGCCTCTTTGCGGAAGATGATCTCGACCGCGCCCTTGGCCCCCATGACCGCGATCTCGGCGGTCGGCCAGGCGTAGTTGACGTCGCCGCGCAGGTGTTTGGAGCTCATTACGTCATAGGCGCCGCCATAGGCCTTGCGCGTGATCAGGGTCAGTTTGGGCACCGTCGCCTCGGCATAGGCGAACAGCAGCTTGGCCCCGTGTTTGATCAGGGCGCCGTACTCCTGCTTGGTGCCGGGCATGAAGCCGGGAACATCCACCAGCGTCAGCAGCGGGATGCCGAAGGCATCGCAGAAACGCACGAACCGGGCCGCCTTGCGCGATGAATCGATGTCCAGAACACCCGCCAGCACCTGAGGCTGGTTGGCGACGATGCCGACCGGCTGGCCGTCCAGACGCCCGAAGCCGCAGATGATGTTCTTCGCGAAATCGGCCCCGATCTCGAAGAAGTCGGCCTCGTCGACCGTCTTCAGGATCAGCTCCTTCATGTCGTAGGGCTGGTTCGGATTGGCCGGGATCAGGGTGTCGAGAGAGGCCTCGTCGCGGTCGGGCTCGTCGTAGCTTTCGCGCACCGGAGGCTTCTCGCGGTTCGACAGCGGCAGGAAACCGATCAGGCGGCGGACCTCTGACAGGGCCTCCAGATCGTTCTCGAACGCGCCGTCGGCGACGCCGGATTTCTGGGCATGGACCTTGGCGCCGCCCAGATCCTCGTGCGTCACGACCTCGTTGGTGACAGTCTTCACCACGTCGGGGCCGGTCACGTACATGTAGGACGTGTCCTTCACCATGAAGATGAAGTCGGTGATGGCGGGCGAATAGACGTCGCCGCCCGCGCACGGCCCCATGATGACGCTGATCTGGGGGATGACACCCGAGGCAAGGGTGTTCTGCAGGAAGATGTCGGCGTAACCGGCCAGGGCCTCGACGCCCTCCTGGATTCGGGCCCCGCCGGCGTCGAACAGGCCGATGATCGGTGCGCCGGTCGTCAGCGCCATCTTCTGCAGCTTGACGATCTTGGCCGCATGAGCGCCCGACAGCGAACCGCCGAAGACGGTGAAGTCCTTGGAGAAGACATAGACCAGACGACCGCCGATGGTGCCGCGCCCGGTGACCACGCCGTCGCCGGGGATGCGCTGCTTGTCCATGCCGAACTGGGTCGAGCGATGCTCGACGAACATGTCGGTCTCCTCGAACGAGCCTTCGTCCAGCAGCACATCGACGCGTTCGCGGGCCGACAGCTTGCCCTTGGCGTGCTGGGCCGCGATCCGCGCTGCACCGCCGCCGAGGCGGGCGGCTGCACGGCGCTGTTCCAGCTGTTCGAGGATGGATTGCATCTCGTATTCCTACTTGCGAGTAGAGTTATTGGCGGAAGGCGTGGTGTGCGTCAATGTCTGGCTCATCTCGGGCGGACCCCTTCGGAAAAGGCGTCCCACAGACGTTCGGCGATTTCCTCAGGGCTGAGCTTGCCGTCCGGCGCGTACCACTGGGCGATCGAGTTCATGGCGCCCGAGATGGCGAAGGTGCTCATGCGGACGTCGGCTGTGCGCAGCGATCCGTCACGAACGCCCTCTCGCAGCAGGTCGCGGATACGGGCGTCCACCTTGCGCTTGACCGCCCGCAGACGCTCGCGCACCGGCGGCGTCAGCTCGACATCAGGCACCCGGTGAAGGCAGCGACCGAATACCGTCGTGGTGATTTCTACATATTTCTGAACGACTTGATGCAGACGTTCGCGACCGTCGGCGCCCGAGACCGCGCTTTCCTCGACCGCTTCCGAATAGCCATCGAGCGCGATCATGAAACAGGCGCTGAGCAGGGCCTGTTTCGATCCGGCGTAGTAATAGACCGTCGGCTTGGACACGCCGAGCCGGGCCGCAACGTCATCGATCGAGGTGGCGCCATAGCCGTCACGCACAAAGGCCGTGGCGGCGGCGACCAGAATAGCCTCGCGCTTGGCGTCGGGATCGCGCGGACGACCCGGTGCAGACCACAGGTCGTCTGCGGTTGCGGAGATCACGGTCGATGGGCTACTCATGGGTCAGAAATAGCACAGAAGCCCCGATTGTCAGCCACTGATGATCCGGGACACCGGGACAAGGGAACGCAGCATGCGCGAGATCAACCACTTCATCGACGGGGCGGCCTTCACCGGTGCATCCGGTCGGTTCGCCGACGTCTTCAACCCCAACACCGGCGACGTTCAGGCGCGGGTCCAGTTGGCGAATGACTCCGAGATGGACCGCGCGGTGCAGTCCGCCCAGAACGCGTTTGAGGGCTGGTCCTCGACCAACCCGCAGCGCCGGGCCCGGGTGATGTTCGAGTTCAAACAGTTGGTCGAGGCCAACATGAACGACCTCGCCGAGCTGCTGTCGTCCGAGCACGGCAAGGTCGTCGCCGACTCCAAAGGCGACATCCAGCGCGGCCTCGAGGTCATCGAGTTCGCCTGTGGCATCCCGCATGCGCTGAAGGGCGAATACACCTGGGGCGCAGGTCCCGGGATCGACGTCTATTCGATGCGCCAGCCGCTGGGCGTCGTGTCGGGCATCACGCCGTTCAACTTCCCGGCCATGATCCCGATGTGGATGTTCGGCGTGGCCATCGCGGTCGGCAACACCTTCATCCTCAAGCCGTCCGAGCGCGACCCTTCGGTGCCGGTGCGGTTGGCCGAACTGATGATGGAGGCGGGCGCTCCCGCCGGTGTGCTGAACGTCGTGCACGGCGACAAACAGGCCGTCGACGCCATCCTGACCCACCCGCTGGTGCATGCCGTCAGCTTCGTCGGTTCGTCCGATATCGCGCACTATGTCTATCAGACCGGCGCCGCGAACCATAAGCGGGTTCAGGCCATGGGCGGGGCCAAGAACCACGGCATCGTCCTGCCTGACGCCGACATGGATCAGGTGATCAAGGACCTGTCAGGCGCGGCCTATGGCTCGGCCGGAGAGCGCTGCATGGCGCTGCCGGTCGTGGTGCCGGTCGGCAAGAAGACGGCGGATGAGCTGCGTGAGCGGATGGTCGCGGAGATCCCGACGATGCGGGTCGGCGTCTCGACCGACGCCGGCGCCCACTATGGTCCCGTCGTTACGGCGCAGCACAAGGCTCGCGTCGAGGGCTGGATCGATCAGGGGGTCAAGGACGGCGCCGAGCTGGTCGTCG
>DASVTM010000261.1:0-2395 GCA_036387575.1 Brevundimonas sp. | reverse complement strand
CGATAATCCGGTCCCGCCCCCGTGCACCCGGCGAGAACCAGATGGCCTATATCCGCACCCTCATCGTCGAGGGGCACGATCCCTGGCTCTCTGTCACGCCCGGCCGTCTGCCCTTGTCCGACGCGGACGGGTTCCTGCGACGGCGGCCGGAGCTAAGGGCGCCTGCGGATGCCGTCCTGACGCGCGCCTGCCAGCCCCTGCCAACGTTCAACCGAGGGCTCAGAGCGCCGGTCGGGTTCGACCGAGCGGGCCTGATGCAAGGGTTGGCCCTGCTGCCCTTCGCTTGGCGGTTGCCAGCCCTGAATGCCGAACGGCGCGAGGCGCAGGTCGCCGGCCCGGCACTGTACGCCCGGATGCGGCTGGGGCAGGTCCTGCCCGGCGGTGGGCGGGCCTTTGCGCGGGCGAACCGGGGCATACGCCGCTACGCCGATGCGGTCGATCCGGGTTATGAGGTTCTGGCCATCAATCTGGGGGAGGAGCCCAGCAACAACCTGTCGCGAAAGAACCGGGCGGCCCTGATCGGGGTTCGGGACGGGCGGGTGGTCTGGCTCGCCGACGGCGATGCTGCGAGAGAGCTCGGCTTGATCGTCGCTTTGTGCATTGATGATCGGGGGCGGACAAGCGGCCGTCGGTCCGGCTGCACCGGGTTCGGACACTACAGTCCCTAACGCACCGCCAGCCTAACGCACCACCGGGATCAAGGCCAGTTCATGCCGGTCCAGCTCTTCCTCGATCTGGTAGTAGGCCTGTTCGCCGATCTCGCCGGAGGTTCGAAGTTTCAACAAGGCCTCACGCTCGATCTCGAGGAGCTCAGACCGGATCTGATCGCCCTCCAGCTCGACCCGGCCGTCATCCGCAATGTCGGCATGAACGGACTCGAGCCGGTCGCCGTATTCATCCTTGAGCCGCCCGGCGATCGGACCTGACAGACCTTTCAGGTGATCGAAGGCGGCCTGGGTCAGCAGCTGACGCGCCTTCTTGATTTCCTCGGGCAACTGACCGTCGTCGCCGGCACCCAGAAGCTTGATCAGCGGGCCTAACGTCAGGCCCTGAATCACCAGCGTCCCCATCACTACGGCGAAGGTCGATAGCAGCAGCAGGTCTCTGGACGGGAAGTTTTCTGGCAGGGCGTAGGCGGCGGCCAGGCTGACCACGCCCCGCATGCCGGCCCAGCCGATGATGACCCCGCTCGCGACGGTGGGCGGGCTCTCGCCTTCGGCAAGGTGTGCGCCGAACACCCGGTTCTTGAGCCTTGCGGCGCTGTTGTAGCCGAGGACCCAGGCCATTCGCACGACCACCGCCACGGCGAGGATCGCGAGGGCGAAGATTGCGTATTCGGCATGCTGGGCAGGTTCGAGGGCACGCCACACAGGCCCGATCTGCAGGCCGACCATGGCGAAGGCCATGGCGTTGAGGGCGAAGACCACCGTCTCCCACACGGCGTAGGACGGGGCGCGCAAGGTGGCAGAATTTCGGGCTGCAAGACGGGCGGTGGTCAGGCCATAGACGACCACGGTGATTATGGCTGACAGGCCTAACCGTTCGGCGGCGATCCAGAGGCCAAAGGTAGCAATGAACTGGATCAGGATGCTCGATGGCGCGTCGGTGATGCTGCGCGTTGCACGCGTGGTCAGCCAGGCGGCGGCGATGGCGAAGACGACACTGCCGAACAGAGCCCAGACGATGGTTGCGGCAAGGCTCCAACCGACAGCCATGCCTCCCGCCGCCGCCATTATCGCGAACCTGTAGATTAGCAGCGAACTCCCGTCGTTGAACAGACTCTCACCTTCAAGGATGGTGCGGACGCGATAGGGGACGGGGACCGCCCGCAGGACCGCTGCGGCTGCGGCGGCATCAGGCGGCGCCACGATCGCGCCGAGTGCGATGGCCACCGCCCAGCCCATCTGAGGCTCCAGCCAGCGTGCGGTGACGGCCACGGCGATGACGGTGATGCCGACGGTCGCCAGCGTCAGGAAGGCGATCGGCCGAATGTTGCGCTTCAGGTCTCGTGGCGAAGAGTCGAACGACGAGTCCAGCAGAACCGGCGCTACGAACAGGGCGAGCACCAGCTCCGGATCAAGCCTCAGCTCGGGAGCGAACGGCATGAAGGCGACGGCGGCGCCGCCGACGGCGAGGAAGGGCGGAAAGGGAGCTTTAAGCCATCGCGCCACCAGCGACAGCAGGACGGCGCCGAGTAAGACCGCCAGAATCGTCTCGAAAGCATGCATGACCGCCTAAGGCCCCAGAACGCGTTTGGGCGCGCGGCCTTGAGAGAGCGCGAAACTCAAACGGCGGCGAGGGCTCTGCGCTCAGCCTTGCGGGCCTCCATCCGGGTCCAGATCCTGTCGTGGACGGTGAAGAATACGGTCTGGACCAGAGGCTCGATGGTGCCGAT
>DASVTM010000260.1:0-4026 GCA_036387575.1 Brevundimonas sp. | reverse complement strand
AACAGGCGGCCCTGGCCCTTTATCACCCGCATCGAACAGGAGCATTCCCATGCTGGCCCTTGGCATCATTATCGGCTTCGTCGTCCTTCTCGGCGCCATCAACTACTTCGAGTTCGGCCGGGTTGACTGAGGCCCGCGCCGCCCTCGTCACCGGAGGCGGCAAACGCATCGGGCGGGCGATCTGTCTCGCGCTGGCCGAGGCCGGCCACGACGTCGCCATCCACTATCGCAGCGAACCTGAAGAGGCCGAGGCCGTAGCAGACGCCGTGCACGCGCTCGGTCGTCGCGCCGTAATCCTCAAGGCCGACCTGACCGACGAAGATCAGGTCAAGGCCCTGATCCCAGCCGCCGTCGCCGCGCTTGGCCCCTTGGCGGTGCTGGTCAACAATGCCTCGGTGTTCGAGGACGACCGGGTCGGCGACCTGTCGCGCGAGACCTGGGACAAACATCTCGACACCAATTTGCGCGCCCCGGTGGTGCTGGCCGAGGCCTTCGCAGCCCAGGCGCCGAACGGTTCGGTCATCATAAATCTGCTCGACCAGCGGGTGCTCAAGCCCGATCCGCGCTTCTTCTCCTACGCCCTGTCGCGAAACGGCCTGTGGTGGGCGACGCAGACGCTGGCGCAGGCGCTCGCCCCCCGTATTCGCGTCAACGGCGTCGGCCCCGGCCCGACCCTGCCGTCGGTGCACCAGACCGAGGCCGAGTTCGCCGCCGAGGCCGCCGGCACCCTGTTGCAAAAGCCGGGTAGCCCCGAGGCCGTGGCCGCCGCCGTTCTCTGGCTGGTCGGGGCCGACATGGTCACCGGCCAGATGATCGCCGTCGATGGCGGACAACACCTGGCCTGGCAGACTCCAGACATTCTCGACGCCGAGTAATCCATGACCGCCTTCCTGCCCGACATCGCCGCCTTCCCCTCCATCGACGCCGTGCGCCGCGAAGGGCTGACGATCTTCGTGCGCGGCCTGAGCGTAGAGGCCGGGATCGGCGTCTACGACCACGAGCAGGGACGGCTTCAGACGCTGGTGATCGACGTCACCCTCGATCTCGGTCCGCATCCGGTCGAGAAGCTTTCGGACACGATCAACTACGAAACCATCGCTCAGGCCGCACGCGACATCATCGCCCAAGGCCACGTGGGTCTGGTCGAGAGCTTCGCAGAACGTCTTGCACTGGCCTGTCTCGAGGACGTGCGGGTCCGTCGCGTCACCGTAAGGGTCGAGAAGCCTGGCGCCCTGGCGGGTGCGATCGCGCCCGGCTGCGAACTGACCTACGCCCGCTGACCGCAGGCACCGCCTGCCACACTGAAACGAGCGCTGCCCCTGAAACGGTTGCGCCAAGCCGTGGCGACCGGCATTGTCCGGCTGAGCACGACCGGCCACGCTGGCCGCCCGAATGGAGATCTTCGATGGCCAAACCCGGCGATCCGTATTCCCCCCAGGAAGGCACGCCGCAAGGCCCGAACGACGACGACCTGTTCCGTGACGACACCCCTCCCGCAACGCCCCAAAGCCAGCGCCCGACCTGGGCTGCTCCTGTCCGCCCGGCGCCAGAGTCGACCACAGAAGTCTCGCCCGAGCCCGATCCGCACGCCCATGATGACTTGATCGGCTTCACCAGTTTCGCGTCGCTCGCCGGAACCGGCCGCAATCCGCCTAAACCCGCGATTGAGCCGCCCTCTGCAACCGAGCCAGTCGCGCAGGAGCCAGCCGCGACCCAGCCCGTCATGCCTGAGCCCGTGGTCGCACCGTTCCCGGAACCCGACCCCCTGATCCACTCGCCGAAGTTTACAGCGCCGTCCAGGGAGTCGCTCCGGGTGGATGAAGCGTTCCTGAAACCCTCGCCCGTCCCGGCCTGGGCCGTGGAAACGCCGCCGTCGACCCGGCCGGTTCCCTCATCGACCGCAGGACGGACCGCCTTCGGGCGAGCCGATGGCCCCAGAGCCGAAGCGGTCGCACCAGAGGGTGCGATGGGCCTGTACACGATCTACGCCTTGATCCTGTTCGCCGTGCCGACCTTTGGCTTGGCCGCAATGATCGGGCTGTTCATGGTCTGGACCAAGTCAAAGCCCGACCAGCCGCTGGCGCGGAGCCATTTCGAATTCCAGACCCGTACCCTGTGGATCGCCGCCATCGTCGGCGTCGTCGGCGTCGTGTTGATTGCGGTGAACCTTGGCGTCTTCGTGCTGTTCCTCATGGCCGTCTGGGTGATCGTACGCGGCGCCTGGGGCGTAATGACGCTTGCCGCCGGCAAGCCGGTGCGTAACCCCCAAACCTGGTTGCTCTGACCGTGATTGATTTGATCGAAGGAACCGCAGGATGACCGACACTCAACAACCGCGGCTTGAGAGCGGTCACACCTCCGAGGGCAAGCCCGCCGCGATCATCGCCTGGGCGCTTTTCATCCTGTCCATTCCCAGCGCCAACCTGCTGGTGATCATCGGCCTGATCGTCGCCTACGCCGGGCGAGGCTCGGCCACGGGCCTGGCGCGCCAGCATATAGACGCCCAGATCGCGCTGTTCTGGTCGGTGTTCTGGTGGACCATCGGGCTGTGGGTCATCGTCGCCATCAGCAGCCTGCTGTCCACGATCCTGATCGGCATTCCGTTCCTGCTGCTGGCTCTGCTGCTGCTGTTCGTCCTGCATGTGTGGTTCACGGTGAAGGCCATCCTCGGTCTCCTGAACCTGCTCGGCGACAGGGCGCCCTGACAGCGGTTTGTCCATGGGAGCGATGCGGTCGCCGGTGATCAGTGTTGGCGATCATCGCAGCCTTGGAACACTCCCTTACCCCGCCGGTTTCTAACCCAGAGCAAACCCGGGAAGAGCTTTCATGACCGACTTTCGCGACGTGCCTGCCGAACAGAGGTTCGAACAAGGCTTCACCGGTGCGGACGGCGAAATGCATCTCGTCTTCGCCGACTACGCGTCTCAAGGCAGCCAGCGCGCGATCCTGCATGTCGAGGCGGATGACGAACTGCGCGGCACCGGCGCTGCCGGCAAGTTCATGCAGAGCCTCGCCGACCACGCTCGCGCGGAGGGTCTGAAGCTGACCCCGCGATGCAGCTACGCCGTCGCCTGGTTCAAGCGACACAAGGACTACCAAGACATTCTGGTCTGAACGTCCACGACCTACCTAGCCGCCTGAATAGCCGCCGATGATCGGCAGAATCTCGCCGGTGATGAAACTCGACATCTGGGGCGAGGCCAGAAACACATAGGCCGGTGCGATTTCTTCGGGCTGGGCTGGACGTTTCATCACCGTGTCGGCGCCGAACTTCGACACGTCCTTGGCGTTCTTGTCCGACGGATTCAGCGGGGTCCAGACGGGCCCCGGAGCCACCACATTCACCCGAATGCCGCGCGGCGCCAGATGCGTCCCCAGCGATCTCGCAAAGGCGTGGATGCCGCCCTTGGTCATCGAGTAATCCAGCAGGTCCTTGTTTCCCATGATCCCCGTCACCGACCCGGTCATGACGATGGCTCCGCCATTCTTCATGTGCGGAACGGCGGCATGCGTCAGGTTGAAATAGCCATAGAGGTTGGTCTTCAGCGTTCGGTCGAAATGCTCGAACGTCAAGTCCTCGAAGGCGTCCACATGCTCCTGAAAGGCGGCGTTCGGTACGACTACGTCGATGCGCCCGAAGGCCTCCAGCGTCGCCTCGACCGCCATCTTCGAGAAGGCCGGATCGGCGACGTCGCCTTGCAGTATGATGGCCCTGCGCCCCTCGGCCTCGACCGCCCGCTTGGTCTCTTCGGCGTCGCTCGCCTCATCGAGATGGCAGATGGCGACATCGCAGCCTTCGCGCGCGAACAACACAGCCACCGACCTGCCGATGCCTGAGTCCGCGCCGGTGATCAGCGCTGCGAACCCGTCGAGCTTGCCAGAGCCTTTCCAGAAGGGCGCGTCATACATCGGCGCAGGATCGAGTGCGGCCTCATCGCCGGGCTTGGGCTGATGCTGAGGCGGGAAAGGAGGCTCAGGAGAATCGCGGGCTCCGGCCTGAACCGCACCGCTCTTGTCCTCGCTGCC
>DASVTM010000259.1:0-6539 GCA_036387575.1 Brevundimonas sp. | reverse complement strand
CGCGCGCCTGCACCACGATCTCCTGACCGCCCACGATGCGGGCGCGGTACAGGGCTTCCAGTGCGCCATTGAGGGCGCCCTGTTTCTCGCGGGCGGAGGCGACGTCCAGCCAGGGCCGGTGATCCTCGGGATCGAGCAGGGCGCGGCGCAGGGCCGAACGTTCGGCTCCCTGATAGTCTTCAGCGCGGATGGCGCGGCTGAACAGCACGTTCTGCAGCCGGATCAGGGCCTGACGATCGCTGACGGGCGCCATCAACAGGTCAAGCCTGTCAGCGACGTGCGGGGTCAGGCCGGCCCGCAGTGCGCGACGGGTGAGTTCGGACGGCATGACGATCCTGCCCTCGCTGAAGGGATCCAGAGCCACGGGACCCGCCGGGGTCTCGACCCGCACCAGGAAATGGTTGGGGAAGTCGACGCCCTGCGCCTCCAGGCCCGCCCTCTTGGCCGCATCCAGATAGAAGACGGCCAGCGCCGCGGACAGGCCCCGCCTGCGCTCCGCCACGGCGATGATGTCGGTGTTGGCAGGATCCTCGTAGTGGAGCAGGTCGCCGTTCAGACGCAAATCTCCAGCCATGGTCTCTGCCAGGGCATCATCGGGGCTTTCGCTGCCGATCCGTTCCTTGAGCCGCTCGGCGGCGTTGCGGGCGAGGGTGCGGACTGGCTGGGGATCGCGGAGCGGATAGTCGTGAATGGCGCAGGCGATTGCTGCCTCCAGCAAGGGGAAGGCGTCGTCGTCGGCCTGACCGGCCTCGACCAGAAGCTCTTCCGCTTCTTCCCGCGTCACGTGGTGCCCCTCAGTGGGGCCCAATCCTGAAAATCAGGACCCCGGAAAACTTATGGCGGAAACATGGCGCGGAAATCGTCCCGGGGCCAGCGCCACCATGTCGATCCGCAATTCATGTCCGGCCAAGCTGGGTCGTCCATGCAACACTGCCCGGCCCGAGACGAGCAGTCGTTGATGCTGATCCGGGGTCAGGGCGGCCAGCGCGGCCTCCATCGTGGAGCGTCGCTTGACCTCGACGACGGCGAGGACACGACCGCGCCGCGCGAGGATGTCGATCTCTCCGCCGCGCCCCTTCAGGCGAAAACCGAGAATCTGGTAGCCTTTCAGCATCAGGAAGGCGGCGGCGATCCACTCCGACGCATGACCCTGCCGAAACGCCCGGCTTCCCAACGCCTGCCGCCACGCCGCCTTGGGGCGAGCAGCGACCTTGGGCGCTCGAACTCGGGACGGCTTCATCCCTTGCCTTGAAGCTCCAGCGCACGGCGATAGAGCGCCTTTCTGGGCAGGTCGAGCGCCTGTGAGACCTCGGACGCGGCCTCTCCTGTCGGCAGGCGGGCCAGAGCCTCTATCAGTGCGGCGTCGGCGTCGGCGGCTGAGGCGATCTCGACCGCGCCGGGCCCGATGACGACGACGATCTCGCCCTTTGGACCATCGCATCGAGGATCGACGGCCAGTTCGTCCAGCGTGCCCCGGATCGCCTCCTCATAAAGCTTGGTCAGCTCGCGCGTGACGGCGGCGGGGCGGGGGCCCAGCACCTCGGCCATGTCGGCGAGGCTGGCGGCCAGACGCGGGCCGCTTTCGAAGAATACCAGCGTCTGGCGGCCCTGTTTGAGCTCTGCCAGCATGGTTTTCCGCGCCCCAGACCTGGGCGGCAGGAAGCCCGCGAAAAGGAACCGGTCGCTGGGCTGGCCGGCGATGCACAGCGCAGCCAGCAGGCTAGAGGCGCCGGGGATCGGATGGATGGGCAGGTCGGCGGCGATGAAGGCGCGCGCGACGACGAAGCCGGGGTCCGAGATCACCGGCGTGCCTGCGTCAGAAACCAGAGCCACCACCTTGCCTTCGCGAACGCGTTCGATGGCGATTTCGGCGGCGCGGGCTGATGCGTGGTCGTCACAGCGCTCCAGTTTGGCCTTGAGGCCATAGGCGGACAGCAGCTTGCCGGTCACGCGGGTGTCTTCGGCCAGCACCAGATCTGCGGCGGCGAGCACGTCGAGCGCTCTCAAAGTGATGTCGCGCAGGTTCCCGATCGGCGTCGCCACCAGATAGAGGCCGGGCGAAACGAGGCGCGACGGCGGGGCGGTCGGGGGGAAGGGCGAAGGTGTTGCGGAGGACTCGGACATTGCGCGGGACCGTGCCAGCCCTGAGCCTTCAGGCCAAGCGCTCTATGTCAGCAGGGCCTTCAGCACCCCGTCCAGAACGGGGCGACCCTTGGCGGTGGCGATGACGCGGCCCTGTTCGTGGATAAGAAAGGCGTCGGCGATTAATTCGGCGGCCTTGGTGGAGAGGCGCAGCATTTCGAAGGCGGAGCTTTCGGCGCCCTCAACCGTACGCAGGCCCAACAGAATCCGCTCTTCGGCGGCGCCTTCGGCGTCCAGCACCTCGCGTTCGGCCCAAGGTGACGCGGCAGCCACTCCCGTGACGTAGTCGCTGATCCGGCGGTGGGCGACGGTGGCGTTGCGGACGCCGTGAAGCGTCAGGCGCCCGTGGGCGCCTGGGCCGAGGCCGAGGTAGTCGCCACCCCGCCAGACATGGATGTTATGCGCCGAGCGTGCGGCGATCCCCCGGGCATGGTTGGACACCTCATAAGCCTCGAACCCGGCGGCCTCCAGCACGGCCTGGGTGGTTTCATAGAGGGCGGCGGACAGGTCCTCGTCGGGCGGGGTCCAGTCGCCACGCGCGGCGGCTCGTCCAAACGCAGTCGTGGGCTCGATGGTCAGCTGGTACGGCGAGACGTGTTCGAAGCCGAGGTCGACGGCGGTGGTCAGCTCGGTGGCCCAGTCAGCGACCGACTGGTCGGGACGAGCATAGATCAGGTCGATGGACAGCCGATCGAAGGCGGCGCCCGCGACCGCGATGGCGCGCCGGGCTTCCGCCGCCGAATGGTTCCGGCCGAGGAAACGCAGCGCTGCATCGTCGAGCGACTGCACTCCAAGCGATAGCCGGTTGATCCCGGCGTCAGCCAGCGCCGCGAAATGGCTGGCTTCGGCGTCGGTAGGGTTGGCCTCGAGCGTGATCTCGATCGGTCCTGCCGACGGAAAGCGAGCATGGATGCCCTCGATCACTGCCGCCACGGCGTCCGGCGGCATCAGGGATGGCGTGCCGCCTCCGAAGAAGACCGAGGCCAGTCTCCGCTCGCCGACCAGCGCGGCCTGCGCGTCCAGATCGGTCAGGATCGCCGCGACCAGCCCCGCCTGTTCCTCGGTCCGCCCCCGATCCCGAACGACGTTGAAGTCGCAATAGGGGCAGATGCGGGCGCAGTAGGGCCAGTGGACATAGACGGCGACGTCGCTTCCGGGGTCCAAAGGGTCGGGGTCGAAACGATCAGTCAATCAGGGCGGCCTTGAGCTTGGCGAAGGCGCGGGCGCGGTGGCTCATGGCGTCCTTGGCCGCCGGCTCCATCTCGCCGAACGTCTGGTCGAAGCCGTCAGGGATGAAGATCGGATCGTAGCCGAAGCCGCGCGTCCCCCGTGCCGGGAAGGTCAGTTGGCCGTGGATCTCGCCCTCGACCACAACACAGGGGCCGTCTGGCCAAGCCACAGCCAGCGAGGATGTGAACCAGGCGCGATGATCCTTAGCGCCGGCTTCCTCAAGCCTCTGTTCCACCTTCTGCATCGCCAGAGCAAAATCCTTGCCTGGCCCGGCCCAGCGCGCAGAAAAAATGCCAGGCGCTCCGTCGAGAGCGGCCACCGACAGGCCAGAGTCATCGGCTAGGCAAACTTCGCCGGACAGCCGAGCCGCGTGGCGCGCCTTCAGCATCGCGTTGCCGCCGAAAGTGGTCTCCGTTTCGTCTGGTTCAGGCAGATTCAGCTCTCCTGCCGTGACAATCTCGTAATTTCCATCCAGCAGGGCAGCGATTTCCGGCACCTTGCCCGGGTTGTGGGTCGCCGCGATGAGCCGCATCCCCTTGATAAGCTTTAGTTTCATCGTGGATCACGCCTCTCGTAACAATCCATTGCCAAAGTTTAATATCGTTAAACGATATGTAACGTGACCTTCGTCATTGCACGTCCTATCTATGTTCTCACGAACGGGGGCCGCACCGTTCCAGAGATTGACGGAAACGAACAATCTTTACCTCGCGGTCATAACCAAGTGGGCATGAAATGACCCACATTCAGGAGAACTACGATGAACACGATGAACGCCTCGCTCTTCATGGACAAGGTCGGCCAGGTTCTGGTCAATGCCGCACTTCTCGCCGCCCTGCCCACCGCCATGATCGCTATCCTCACCCAAGCATTCTAGGACTGATACCGCGCTTTGCGTCGGTTCCGACGCAAGGATTTGACCGACGGGGGTCTTCCAGACCCCCGGTCCACGGTAAATGCGTCCTGTGAGGCTTTGACGAGACCCATGAAGATCGCGATGAATAAGACCGCGACGGGGTTCGCCGGACCCCTCGCGGCATTCGCGCCCTTCCTTCCGGCCTGAGCGAAACGGCCGATGCGCCTCCCGACCCTGGAAAATCTGAGAGGTCGGCTTCCCGCAGGAGGCTTCAAGCCTCGCTTCGCTATCCCTCCTCTTCGCGGCCCCTTGCGGACCCTCGGCCCCGGATCGGTGGCCAGCCTGCTGAAGATCGCTCTCGACGTAGCCTATGTGCTGCTGATGCTGATCACGGCGGTTCTGCTGGTCGCCTTCGTCGCGGCCGTCTTCATTCCCATTTCCAACTACAACATCACCGTCAGCGATCATGACGGCGGCCTGCAGCAGCCCCTGACGCGCCCGTTGTTGCTGTTCGGCCTTGGCGCCCTGTCGGCCTGGTTCGGCGGCTTCCTGATGATCCTGCGCAACCTGCGCCTCATCTTTCGCACATTGACCGCCGGCGACCCCTTCCAGCCCGAGAACGTCAGGCGATTGCGCGGCATCGGCCTGACGCTGGCGACCGTGACGGCGGGCGTCTGGGTCGCTCAGGGCATGGTCGCGGCCCGGCTGGTGCCCGGGGTTATGGACCCGCAGGGGTTCGGCGAGCTATTGACCCCCATCTTTTCCGTCCTTGTCGTCTTCGTGCTGGCCGAGGTGTTCCGCGAGGGCGCCCGGTTGCGTCGCGAGTCCGAACTCACGATCTGATCGAGCACACTTTCCATGGCCATTCGCATACAGCTCGACCGCATCCTGCTCGAACGGCGCATGTCGCTGACCGAGCTCGCTGACCGAGTCGGGGTGACCTTGGCCAATCTGTCGATCCTCAAGACCGGCAAAGCGCGTGCGATCCGCTTCTCGACGCTCGACATCCTGTGCCGCGAACTGAACTGCCAGCCCGGTGATCTTCTGGTCCATGAGCCGGGCCCGCAGGAGATCGGTCCCGACGATGGTGCCGACTGAGCCATGGTCAAACGTCCTCCGGGCGCGCCCCCTCCTGAAAAGAGGCCTTCGGAGAAGAAATCCTCCGAAAAACGATCGGGGACTCTGACGTCGGAGGACCGGCGGATCTGGACGCGCGTATCGGGCTCTGTGACCCCTCCAAAGGTCCGCAAGGCTGCGCGGATCGTTCCCGGCGGGCCGCTTCCAGCTGATCCTCCCGCCAGTGTCGCCCTGACCGGACCATCGGCCAGGGTTCGACCGGTGATCAGTCCGAAGACGCCGCCCAAACCTGTTTCGCCAGCGCCTGCCGCATCGCATCCCGGCAAGTCGGCGCCCGAAGAGCTGGAGCCGCGTCGTCAGCGGCGGCTGTCGCGTGAACGGGATCCCATCGAGGATCGCATCGACCTGCACGGCTTCGGCCGGTTCGAGGCGGAGGATCAACTTCGCGCCTTCCTGTCGGGCGCACAGGCGCGCGGCCTGCGGGCCGTTCTGGTCATCACGGGTCAGGGACGAATAGGCGGCGGCGTCATCCGCGCCTCGATCCACGAGTGGCTGCAGTCGGCCGCACTCCGCCCGATCGTCTCGGGCTTCGCCATCGCCCACCGTCGCCACGGCGGCGACGGGGCCATCTACGTCACGCTTAAGCGGCGCTGAGGCCGATCAGGCCTGCAGCGTAAGCCCGTTTTGCTGCGCCAGCTCTTCCAGTTTGACCATCGGGCGTGGACCCCAGTGGGCGATCACTTCCGAAGCGGCCAGCGAACCCAGCTTGCCGGCGTCTTCGAGCGAAAGGCCGCGCGCCAGACCCAACAGGAAACCGGCGGCGTACTGGTCACCGGCGCCCGTGGTGTCGACGACCTTGGCGACCGGATAGGCGGCGACAGAAACGCGTTCGTCGCCGCTGATGATCACAGATCCCTCGGCGCCCCGGGTCACGGCGGCGATCTCGACCATCGAGGCCAGCTTGTCGGCGGCGGCGTCGAAATCTTCGGTCTCGAACAGCGCGCCCAGTTCGCTTTCGTTAGCCAGGACAATGTCAGCCGAGGCCTCGATGAAGGCCAGCAGTTCGGCGCGCCAGCGGGCGACGACGAAGGTGTCCGACAGGGTGATCGCAACCTTGCGGCCGGCCGCGTGGGCGGCGGCGGCGGCGGCTTCGAAGGCGGCGCGGGCCGGGGCGGGGTCGAACAGATAGCCTTCGAGGTACAGGATGGCGCTGTCGCCGATCAGGGCCGTGTCG
>DASVTM010000258.1:0-2000 GCA_036387575.1 Brevundimonas sp. | reverse complement strand
CCATCAGGCGTCCGGGCTCGATTCTCTCAGGACCTTGTCCAAGACCGGCTTCGATTCGCTCGGCCAGATCGCGCACCATCCGGTCCATCAGGGCGCCCTGCAGACCGGCAGCTGAGCCGAAATGATGGATCAGGTTGGCGTGTCCCACGCCCATGCGCTCGCCGACCGCCTTGAGCGTCACCGCTGCGGGACCACCTGAGAGCAGCAGGTCGCGCGCAGCGTCGAGCGCTTCCTCGCGTGCGACGGCGCCGCGTCGACGCTTGACGGGAAGTAGGGTTCCGGCATTAGTTGACATTAATGTCAGTTAACCTCATTCTGACTTCAATACGAGGAGCAGAACCATGGCCAGACACGCCACACCCGCCGACCTCCAGATCAAGCCTCGCGACCTGCATATCGACCGCGAGGTCGCCACGCCACGCTGGTGGCTGAATAACGATCCGTTCGGCACGGCGGTGATGAACGCGCTGAGCCTGACCTTCCCCGATGGCGAGCGGTTCTTCATCCAGTCGGTCCGGCGTTTCGCCAAGGACGCTCCGCCCAAGCTGGCGGCCGACATTCGCGCCTTCACGGTTCAGGAGGGTGCACACACCCGCGAGCATATGGCCTTCAACGCCATCACCGCCCGGGCGGGATACGAGACAGCCGAGATCGAGGCCTATGTGAACCGTCGCCTCGACATCGCCCGTTCGCGGCCGCCGATCGGGCAACTGGCGGCGACGATGGCGCTCGAGCATTTCACCGCGGCGTTCGCACACCGGCTGCTGGCTGATCCCGACCTGCTGAAGGGGGCACCGGTCGATCTGGCGCGTCTGTGGCGCTGGCATTCGATCGAAGAGATCGAGCACAAGGGCGTGGCCTATGACGTCTTCCTGCACGCCACGCGCAATCTGTCGCCGATGAAGCGCTGGAGCATCCGGCGCTGGGCCATGCTGCTGACGACGCTGCTTTTCACCCGGACGGTGCGCGAGACGACGTTGATGCTGCTGAAGCAGGACGGCATCGTCGGCTGGAGGGCGAGGTTCGGCTTGTTTCGCTGGCTGTGGGTCACGCCGGGTCTCTATCGCCGGATGATCGGCGATTACGCCAGCTTCTACATGCCCGACTTCCATCCGTGGCAGGTCGACGACCGTAATCTGATTGCGGAGGCCGAAGCGGGTCTGGCTCAAGCCGCCTGAGCAACTGCGACGCCTTAGTGGACGGCCCACTCGCTTGAGGGCTGGACAAAGGCCGACTCGCCGCTGACGTCTGCGTAGACCATGCACAGGTCCTCGAAAACGCGGTTCCAGGCGAAGCGTTCGACGGTGTGGACACGGGCGGCCGCGCCGATGGCCTCGATGTCACGCGCGAACAGGGCCTCGATCGCGGCGGCGTATTCGGTCGGGTCGGCGGAGGCGGCAAGCTGGCCGACGTCATTAGTGACGGTTTCGGCGACGCCCCCGGCGTTGACCCCGACGACGGGTCGTCCGCAGGCCATGGCCTCAAGCACGATCAGGCCGAACGGCTCCTTGTCGTTGGCGTGGACGAAGGCGTCGCAGCTGGCGATGATCCGGGCCACGGCGCGCGGGTCCTTCTCATACGGCAGGGCGATGACCCGATCCTCCTCGGGCATCCCCTGCCCCGCTCCAACCAACACCAGATGATAGGGCGCGCCCAGCTTCTGGACCGCCTCGATGAGGACATCGATGTTCTTCTCGCGCGCCGGGCGACCGGCGAAGCACAGCAGGCGGGCGTCGGAGCTGAGGCCCAATTTCTTGAGCAGCCAATCACGGTCGCGGCGGTCCGGGCGGAATGCGTCGATCTCCACGCCCAAGGGCCGGATGACGATATTGCTAACGCCCGCTTCTTCAAGACGACGGGCGATGAAACGGCTCGGGGCGACGACACGGTCGAATTGAGTGAACAGCTTTGCCCAACGCTTCTCGACCGGCTTTTTGGCCCATTCGCCGAAGTGAAGCGCCGCGAGCGCAGCGGGGTCGGAGTGACAGAAACCGACAACC
>DASVTM010000257.1:0-9049 GCA_036387575.1 Brevundimonas sp. | reverse complement strand
GCGACCACGACGATGGCGCGCTTCAGGCCTTCTTCGCCCAGCGTCTCCTCGATGAACTCGCGGACCTCCCGGCCCCGTTCGCCGATCAGCCCGACCACGACCGCGTCGCATGTCGCCTGTTTGGCCAGCATAGACAGCAGCACCGACTTGCCGACCCCCGACCCCGCGAAGATGCCCAGCCGCTGGCCCCGGCAGGTGGTCGTAAACACGTCCATCGAGCGCACGCCGAGATCCAGCCGCTCACCGACCCGGCCGCGTGAATGCGCAGGCGGTGGCGAGGCGCGCAGGGGATAGGGCACAGGCCCCTGCGGCAACGGCCCCTTCCCGTCGATCGGCTGGCCGAAAGCGTCGATGATCCGCCCCAGCCAAGCCGTTGTCGGCCGCACCGAGGCCTGCTGGCCGATGATCTTGATGTCCGCGCCCGGCGCCACGCCCTCCACCGGCCCGAACGGCATCAGCAAGGCCTTGGAGTCCCGGAAACCCACGACCTCGGCGGGCAAGGGCGTCGCACCCCGCCGCACGATCTCGGCTCGCGCCCCGACGGCCAGCCGCGACAGACCGCCCCGCGCCTCGATCAGCAACCCGCTGACCCCGGCGACCTTTCCGGTCACCACCAGCGGATCGATAGCTTCGACGGCGGCGACGAGATTGTGCAACGAAAAGCCCTGTAATGAGGCGTTAACGAATGGCCCATCGTGGTTAATGACCGGTGAAGGTCGGCCTCATGCGTTGGGGGCGAACGCTATTTCAGGGCGTCCCGAAAGAAGCGGACGACCTCTACATTCAGCGTCTGATGGAAGGCCGCGCGGTCGAAACCGGGCGCCGAGTGGCAGAGTTCAGGCGCTTGGGCGGCCATGCCCGGATTGCAGGCCTGCAGGAAGTCATAGTGCATCGCGCCCTCGACCCGGTGGTATTCAGCCGGGCCACCAAGGCGATCTCGAATGGGCTCGACATTGTAGGGTGCGGGCAGGATTTCGTCGTCACCCGCCTGCCAGAGCTGGACCGGGATATCGACGGTGCCGAGGCTGGCGGGGGTGAACGAGAAGCCAAGGGCCGGCGCGGCGATGGCGGCGGCCTTGATCCGGTCGTCCCGCGCCTCGGGTCGCCATGTCGAAGCGTCGATGCCTTGAAGCGCCAGCAGCTTACAGGCGAAGAAGTCGGGGTGCGCGACGCAATGGGTCAGGATGGCTCGGGAATCCGACACGCCGCCGATGGCCGAGGTGACGGTAAAGCCGCCCGCCGAGAAGCCGAACGCGCCGATGCGATCCGGATCGATGGCGACAGGACCTTTCCAGGCACCGGTTATGTAGTCGATCAGCAGGCTAAGTTGGGGGGCACGGTTTGTGAGCTGGGTGGACCGGCTCATGTCGCGAAAGTTGTCGCCCGGATGCGTCAGGGCGGCGACGGCGAACCCGGCGTCGGCGAGGGCGCGGGCGGTGTCCGAGTGACCTTGGTACCAGCCTCCGTTGCCGTGAGAGATGACGATCAACGCGACCGGCTTTCCATCGGTGGGCGGGGCGGGGAGCCATACGCCGGCTTCGGTCGGACCGTCCGCGCCGCCGGGAATGGTGAACGACTGATCTGGCGACAGTCTTACCGTCGTAGTTACCGTCTGGGCTTGGGCGGCGACAGGCAGTGTCGCGGCCCCTAACAGCGGGGTGAGGAGCAGGATCAGGGCAGCGGGGAGCCCGGCGAGGCGGGGGGATCGGAGGAGTTGGGGCACGGTAAGTTCCAGCGTTGAGGATGATCCCCTGTTTCGTGGGCCGAGACCGCCTGCCAGCCTCGTTTCGCCGATGGGCGAACGGGTACGCAGTTCGGCGAATGGTTTTGGCGACAAAAGCACGGCTATAAGAGCAAGCATGACGTCACCGACTGCCGAGGGACTGAACACGCCGCGCGCATGGGCCACCGATCTGGCGGCCTGTGCGGCCACCGGCGTCCTGCTGGGCGTGGTCGGCCCGTTCGGCAGCTTCTTCAACGACACACTGCCGGTGCGGATCGCATACTGGACGGCGATTTTCCTGATGAGCGGCGTGGTGTTCGGCGCAGCCATCCGCTGGCTTTGGCCGCACGCCCGACGCGCTAAACTGCCGATCTGGGGCTGGCTGCCGGTCCTGGTACTGGCCGGAAGCCTTGCGACTGGCTTAGCGAGCCGGGTGATCGCGGTGATGCTCTGGCCGGGGATTCGCCAGGCCGTAGGCTGGGTCGAGTGGTACGGGCAGTCGGTGCTGATCGGCATGATCTATGTAGGGCTCTACGCCGTGCTGCGGATGAGGACTGCTGCCTCACCAGAGCCCGCCTCGGATGTCTCCGAACCCCGGATCCTGCGGCGGTTAACGGGACGGCTGGGCCGTGATCTGATCTGTCTGCAGATGGAGGATCATTATGTGCGGCTGCATACCTCCGAAGGGTCGGCTCTTGTGCTGATGTCGCTCGGCAAGGCCATGGCTGAGGTCGGAGGCCTGGAAGGGATGCAGGTGCACCGCTCGTGGTGGGTTGCCCGGCATGCGGTCGAGGAGGTCATTGAGGACGGACGCAATCTGCGTCTGCGGCTGAAGACGGGGCTGGAAGCGCCCGTCTCGCGCGCTCATGTGGCGCGATTGAAGGCGGCGGGTTGGCTACCGGGATCCGCCTGATCCGCCCAAGCTGTGCGTCTGCAATAGCATCTTGTTGGCGCCCGACGGTGGAGACATTGGATACCAATACTCTGGAGACATTTCGGCCCTGACCGGAGACTCCCGATCCCGGCGTATCCCAATCGACACCCCTCGTTCCGGGGCGTGGTACACTGTCAGCTTGCCGCGTCGTGCGGCGCGCCGCGGTCTTTGACATCGATATTCTTGCGCCCGTCCGATGAAGGCGGGCCGCTCAACCGGACGCATCACCGTGTCTGAGGTTCCGACCTTGATTGCCGCGCTGCGCGCCCCGAAATCGCAAGCGCCCGGGTCCAGAGTCTCCAGAGTATCGCTTTCGAGCGCTTTCTGTGGCGGCGAGACTCTCGACCCGATCCGCGTCGGCGACACTAAATCTCGCAGGCGTGTCAGCGAGAAATCGCTTAGTCACCCTTTGCGATGGGCGTAAGCGGCTTATCTGTTGAATGACCTCGACTCTCGACCGAAGCTCAGACGGAGATCCGCCATGTCCGAATACGACGCCAGCCGCCACGCCACCAAGGGCAGGGGCAAGATCTACGACTCGATCATCGACACCATCGGCGACACGCCTCTGGTGCGGTTGCCGCGTCTGTCGGCAGAGTACGGGGCCAAGGCTACGGTGCTGGCCAAGCTTGAGTTCTTCAACCCGATCGCGTCGGTGAAGGACCGCATCGGCGTGGCCATGGTCGAGGCCCTCGAAGCTGCAGGCAAGATCACCGCCGACACGGTCCTGATCGAGCCGACCAGCGGCAACACCGGCATCGCCCTGGCGTTTGTCGCGGCTGCCAAGGGATACAAGCTGATCCTCGTCATGCCGGAGAGCATGTCGATCGAGCGACGCAAGATGCTGGCCCTGCTGGGGGCGCAGCTTGAGCTGACCCCGGCCGAGAAGGGCATGAAGGGCGCGATCGCCCGGGCCCAGGAACTGCTGGAGACGACGCCGAACTCGGTGAGCCCCTCGCAGTTCGACAACCTCGCCAACCCCGCAATTCACCGGGCCACGACGGCCGAGGAAATCTGGAACGACACCAACGGCGCGGTCGATATCGTCGTCGCAGGCGTCGGCACGGGCGGCACCATCACCGGCGTCGGTCAGGCCTTGAAGGCCAAGAAGCCCTCGGTCCGCATGGTCGCGGTCGAGCCTACGGCGTCTCCGGTCCTGTCCGGCGGCGCGCCCGGACCACACAAGATTCAGGGCATCGGCGCGGGCTTCATCCCTTCGATCGTCGATCGCGACATGATCGACAGCGTCGAACAGGTGTCCAACGAGGACAGCTTCGACATGGCCCGCAAGGTCGCCCGCACCGAGGGCGTTCCGGTCGGCATCAGCTCGGGCGCGGCGTTGATCGCGACCTTCCGACTGGCGGCGCTGGACGAGAACGCGGGCAAGACCATCGTCGTGATCATTCCAAGCTTCGCCGAGCGCTATCTGTCGACCGCCTTGTTCGAAGGTCTGTAGGCCGCGTCATCACCGGTTAACCGGGGCCGCCTAGTCTCCGGCGAATGTCCGAACATGCGGTCATTCCCGAAGGCGAAGCGCCGGAGCCGGCGGTGCGCGCGCGCCATGCCCTGCTGAAGCGGCTGGCCGACGTCGTCTCGCTGCCTGCGAGCCGGATCAATGCGTTTGAACGCGCGGTGACGGGCGACCTTCTGGTCGAGATGCTGCGTTTGGCCGCCCCGCGTGAACGCCAGCGAGTGGCCGAACGGCTGGCCCCCCTGTCGGAACTGCCCAACAGCCTGGCCCGGCTGTTGCTGCGCGATGATCCGGCCATCGCCGGCTTGCTGATCGAGCAGTGCGCGTCGTTGACGGACGCCGACCTGGTCTCCTGTGCTCGTGACACCGGGCCGGAACATCGCTTGCAGATCGCAAACAGACGCGGGATTTCAGAAGTCGTGGCCGAGACCCTGGTCGGCTTCGAAGAAGCGGTCGTGATCGAAGCCCTGCTTCGCAACCTCACGGCCCGACTGTCCCAGAGCGCGGTCGAGACTATCGTCAGCCTGAGCCGCCAGAGTCCTGTCCTCAGCGCGCTTCTGCTGCGGCGCGCCGAACTCCGGCCGTCCGGAGCCTATGTGATGTTCTGGTGGTGCGGCCCCGAAGATCGCAAGACCATACTGCAGCGCTTCGCCGTGTCGCGCGAAGTCATGCAGGAAGTCGTGGAAGACGTATTCGCCATGGCCGCCGAAGAGGGTTGGTCCGATCCGGTCTCGCGCAAGGCGCTCCAGTTCATCGAACGCCGCCAGCGCAACCGTGGTGCGATCGCCAAGTCGCCCTACGACAGTCTCGAACAAGCGGTGGCCGTCGCCGCAGAAGGGGGCCTGAACCGTGACGTCGCCTCCGAAATCGCCTATCTCTCCGGTGTCAAACCTTTGACGGGGGCCAAGATACTGGGCGACATCGGCGGCGAGCCGCTGGCGATCCTCTGCAAGGCCACAGGCATGACGCGGATCGACTTGCTCAACCTTTGGCGATCCATGCGCCGTCCCGAAGTCACGACTGAAGGCCTCATCGATCCGGCATGGGAGCGTGTTTCGATCACCTTCGAGATGCTGGCGGTAGATCGCGCCCAGACGGTTCTTCGCTACTGGAACTGGTCTTTGTCGTCGGCGCTCACGCCCGCTCTGCTGAAAGCAATCCGTGAAGGCGAGAACGAGAATCTGGACGAATATTCAGCGCCCGAGCGTGCTGCGATAATGGCTCTTGCGGAAAACTTCGGACGTTAGTCTGAACAGTTCGATGCCGCTCGAAACACTGGATATCGGCGCCTGGCGATCCCCTATCCTTGTTGCATTGCTTTCGCTGTCGAACATCATTATTGGCGGAATCAGAAACATCGCGACGACGTCAATCGTCAGGGGGATAGAGCCAAGTGGAACCGATGCCAATGGACGATAAGACACAGCTTCTGGAGATGACGGCGGACATTGTTTCGGCGTATGTCGGCAACAACAGTGTCGCGGCAAATGATCTGCCGGGTCTTATCTCGAATATCCATGCGGCTTTATCGCAGGTTTCGACCGGCGTGGCCGAGGCTGAGCCAGAACCGAAGGAACCTGCTGTTCCGGTCCGCAAGTCAATCAGCCCGGACTTCCTGATCTGTCTGGAAGACGGCCGCAAGTTCAAGTCGCTGAAGCGCCACCTGCGCACCAAATACGACATGAGTCCGGAAGACTATCGCGCCAAGTGGAACCTGCCCAAGGACTACCCGATGGTTGCGCCGAACTACGCCAAGGCGCGCTCGGATCTTGCCAAGCAAATGGGCCTGGGCCAGGGCGGCCGCAAGCCGGCCCGCGTCACGCGAGCCAAGAAGTAGTTCACCGCAATAACGGTTCCAGTAGATCAGACGCCCGCTTCCGAAAGGAGGCGGGCGTTTTCGTTGCGGTCAGGCAGCCTGGTGGCCGCGACGCATACGCCAGAATCGGAGGGTCCGGCGCGCCTGGTCGCTGGTCAACTCCGCGTAGAGGCGGGCGTAGCCGTGAGCCTTGGTCATCGCGTCGCCATCGTCGCCAAGGATGACCACGGCGAAGGTCAGGAACAGGGCGCGGTCCAGGTCAGCGGCGCGACAAACGACAGCCAATGCGTCGAGTTCACGACGTTCGACGATCTGGCGGGCAGTGTGGAAATCGACATCCGCTAGCTGGGAGAGTGAGATCAGGAAGGGCGTTCGCGAGCCCGAGCGCAGGAACCTCGCCAGCATCTGGGGCGACAGTTGATTGGCGGCGGCCAATTCCTGCACATAGGCCAGGCTCTCCGCATAGTCGGCAGGCAGAACCCCGTCGTCGGTAGCGACCTTACTGCGACCGGCGACCAACGCGGCTTCCAGGAGCACTGGATCCATCGCGGCATTCTGTTCGAGAATATGCTGTCGGAGCCGAGCTTCAACGACGAAATACATTTCGTTGAGCAGATCAGCGGGCAGGCTGCTGCGCTCGACAGTCGCAGCATGGAGGGCTGGATTGGCTCTGGCGCGCTCTACAGCGCTCTCAGAGGCTGTACGCGAGAGGCGGGCGCCATCGTTGCGGAGCAAGGTGCCCAAGGTCTCGTCGTCGCCGCGCTCAACGATCACCTCGGACACGGCTTCAGGCACCTCCGGGCGGCTGGAAACCGCGCGCAGGTGTTCCTGGCCATGGATGCGAACGACACCGAGAAGATCGGCCTCGGTAAGAACTGTGGAAGCTCGCAATACGGCATCGGCGACATCGGCTTGGTCGTTGGCGAGGCGGCGGATCAAGGCGCGAGGAGCATCAGCGCGGACGGCAAAGCGAGTGGACAGTTCCTTGCGAACTGCCGCCTCCATGTCGGCGGACAGATCGGAAAGGACCGCGCCGTACAAATCGTCTTCCGCTGCAGAACGGATCGTCGAGCCGAAAAAATGGTCGGTGAGTTCGCGCAACAAGGTCCGGCGGCTTTCACTGGATTGCTCCTGAGCGAGCGCGATCAGGGATGGCAGGCGCGAGCCCGCGAGGACCCCGGCCTCGGCGATCTCGTCGGTTGCTGCGGATCGGGCGACGACAGCGCTCATGGGAGCCCGGGATCCTGATTAGGGACGATGACCTGGGTGCGACCATTTACGGTCCGGCCAGGAACCGGGGGCGCGGGCGGCTCTGCGAGATCGATCGGCGCGTTGTCGAGATAGATCGACTCCGGCATTGCTATGGGGTCGGGTTGGTGGCCGCCAGCACGATGCACAGAGTAATAGCGGGCGCTTTCTCGAGGCGGTTCGGCGCCGGCGTAGGCCTGACCCGAAAATGTCCGGCCCGCGGTGGGTTGGGTCAGGACCGGCGACTTGATCTCACCCTGAGGGGAACCAGCCTGCTGGCTGACCGGATCGGGCTGTTGGCCGGGCTGTTGCGATTGGGGCTCTTCGCTCCGCTGCTGCATGCGGAAGATTGGCGCATCGCGGCGGGGAGCCATGGGATCATAGTCAGGAGGCGACCCGGCATCCGCCTGTTGTTGATACGGCGGCTGAGGTTGCTGAACCTGCGCGGGCTGGGCCTGCTGTCCAGAGCCGGCAGCGGCGCGTACGACCTGCTGCTGAGGCTGCGGGATGGCACGTGTCTGGGCTTCATACTGGGCCTGGGCTTCAGACTGGTACCAAGCCTGATATTGGGACTGAACCTGTGCCTGGTATTCCGCTTGAGTTTGAGCCGGGTTGGCCTGATCAGGCTGCGCCGCTTGCGGCTCGGACATCCGGGGAGCCGTCGTGGGGGGCGCAGCGGAGACAGGAGGTCGCGAGCGCTCTACTCCTGTCCACATGCTGGCGGGCGTCGGACCAATGGAACCGACTCCGTATCGCGAGGGACGGACGGGCGAAGGGCTGGCTGTTGCAATCTGGATGCCGGGATAACGCGAGTTGCCCGCAGCGACAGGGGTCGGCACGGGGGCCGGGCCGCTGCGCCGACGAAGGCCGTCAGCGGGGTCTGCGCCTTTTCCGGACCATGAAAGATAGCGCATGCCCATCACCTCGCCGGGCCGGGCCTGCTGGGCCGAGGCGGGTGAGGAGCCGACGAGGCAGCCCGCAGCGGCGAGCAGCGGCATTACCAGGGTCAGAACATTGGGGCGGTTGCGCAATTGGGGCTCCCGTTCGCAGCGGAACGTCCGGCCAGGTTAGCCGAGCCCGCCTTAACCCGGGACTAACGGCCAGACGCCGGTTGGCGGGATCGCGCCTCAGCAGGAGGCGACCATCTGGCTAATGGTGACGTCGGGGAGACGAATGGGCGACTGCAGAATAAAATGTTGCGCAGGACAGACCAGCGCCTGGATCCGCAGTCACCGCGTTAGCCACGGCCGGGCAGGTAGTTGTCTGTGAAGGCATTTCGCCAGTTCAGGTTCGGCGGATAGACCCCGGCGCTCGAGGTGGAGTCGAAGAACGCCTGCCAACGCTCGACCGTCATCGTACCAAGGCCGTAGAGGGCCGAGTCGCCGCCCTCGACGATCGAGTTGGCGTTCAGGGCGTCGCGCGCCTGCTTCAGGACCGCGTCGGTCATATCCGGGTTGTCGCGCTTGATCAGGGCGTTAGCAGCGGCCGGGTCGCCGTTCATGTAGTCGCGCCAGCCTTCTGCGGAGGCGGCGATGAAGCTGCGCAGGGCCTTGGCGTTGTCGCGTGCAAAGCCGTCCGGCGACAGGACCATCGCTGCGTATGAAGGATACCCTTCGTCGGCCAGCAGGAAGACCTTGGGGTCAATGTCGCCAGCCTGTTCGACCAGATAGGGATCGGATGTCAGGAGGCCCTGCTGCACCGCGAGTTCGTCGTCGAGGAAGGGCGCGGGATCGAAGGTGTATTTGCGGACCTGCTCATCGGTGAAGCCATATTTGGCCTTCAGCCAGACCCAGAAGCCGGTGATCGAGGCGTCGGCGAGCAGGAACGGGCGGTCCTTGAGGTCGGCGATGGTCTTCA
>DASVTM010000256.1:0-3363 GCA_036387575.1 Brevundimonas sp. | reverse complement strand
TCTCGATCGGCCTTGTCCGGTCGTTCTAAGCTGCCGCGCCCCTTTGCGGTTCAGGCGCGTTCAACGCTCGCCACCACCGGTTAAGCCGTTGTGACAGACGCCGAGGCAGCCGGGTTCGATCATCTTGCCTGCCCCACGGCGGCGGATCTGGCGGGTCCGTCGACGCCCGACCTCGGCGTTTCTACGGTCGTCGTGTCGGAAACGACGGGAAGGGTCTACAACCAGCGGCCTCTTGTTCCGATCCCGCTGGACGCCTGGGAAGAGCCCTCGCTGATCCTCGACTGGAACGAGAGATGCGTCCTCATGCGCGAAGCCCCGGCCCAGACCGGATTCGGCCTGGAGCTCATCGGGCGCGGACGGCCCGGGGAACTCGACGTGGGTGTGGAAGTCGCCTTCTCGCCCCCGGGGTTTCGCTGCCACATCGAACTCCCCCTGCCCCGCAGGGGCGGATGATGTTCAGCTCATCACGCAGCCCGCTCCGCCGTGCAGGGCCCGCTCCCGTTATCGCCCGTTTCAATGCGCTTGCGAAACTCAACGCCAACGAGGCGAACGTGCTCGCCAGGCTCGACGACTGGCGTTGGGACCCGCCGGGCTCCGAGCTGGTCCGGGACCGGACCGCCTGGCTTCCGCGCGTTTTGGTGTCCGGCTGGGCCGCGCGTGTGCGGTGGCTAGACGACGGACGACGCCAAATCATCGGACTCATCCTTCCCGGGGACGGGATCGGTCTGTGCCGCCGGCCCCAGCCCCTGGACCTCTGTCCGCTCCTTGCCCTTACGCCGGTCCAGACGCTGGACGCCTCGCCGATCATGCGCGCGGTCCAGGACGAGACGGATTACGCCCGCCTTTCTCACGCAGTGAACATCGCGGCCGCACTGGACGAAGCCTGGTTAATGGAGCAGGTCGTACGACTCGGCCGGCTGACCGCGTATGAACGGGTGGCCCATCTCATCCTCGAAGTCCGCGCCCGCTTGAGGGTGCTCGGGCCGGAAGTCGACGGTAAGATCCCGTTTCCGCTGACGCAGGAAATTCTCGCCGACGTGACGGGTCTGAGCCTGATGCACGTTAACAGGACCCTTCAGCAGCTCCGGCGTGAGAAACTGATCGAGCTCGGTCAGGGCCGCCTCAAAATTATCGATGTCCAAGCCCTGATGGACCTCTCGGGTTTCCGCGAACCGAGGCCCGACGCATGGATATTTGAAAAAAGCTGCTGGATTTAAGCAAGAATGCCGCTCGATCCACAAACATGCGTGAAGGAATGGCCGGCGGACGCTTCTCGGGCCGGTTCAAAATCCGGTGCTGGCTCCATAGCATTGTCACTTAGCTTCCTCAGGCCGCCAGGCCCTTGCCGGCTGGATCCAGGCCTCGAACCGCGGCGGCGCGAAAATCAACTCGGGACATTTGCGCAGGGCGATGGTCGAGGGCATGGCCGAGCGCACGCCGAAGGCGCGGGCGTTGTAGCTCGCGGCCGCCACCACGCCGCGCCGCGCGCCCTGGCCGACGGCAAGGGGGCGGCCCCGCAGCGTCGGATCGTCGCGCTGTTCCACCGACGCATAGAAGGCGTCCATGTCGCCGTGGATGATCCTGCGGATCGCGGGTTCAGGCATGGAACTCCACCCTGGCGAAACCGGAACACAAAAGGAACACGCCCGCCGTGTGTCTGCCGCCACACTGGAGGCTCCATCCGCGAGAACCGGCGAGGCGACCCTTCCGCATTCGCCTCCCAGGGGATTATCGTCGGTCATGGCCAGAGCGATCGATCACCCCAACGAAACCGGAAAATGGACGCTGCTCGAGCGGAGCGGCCATATCGTCCTGTGGCGGCGCGAGCGCTCCGATCCCTTTCCCGTCACCCAGTTCTATCTCATCGCACCGCCACGGCAGACCGAAGTGCTTTATGACGAGACCCGCGCCCGGGCTCAGTTCGCGCTGTCTTCGGGCAAGGACGCGAACCAGGCGGCGTAGGGCGTCGTCCGCGCCATGTGACGATTGAGATCCGGGGCTCCGTCCGTCCACCAGACCGGTCCCCGCTCGCCGAGGCCCGTCTTGGCGGAATCGACCCGCTCTCGTGCGACACGCACGGCATCGGTCTCCTGTCGGGCTGAGGCGTCGCGCACCGCGCGACGGGCCGCCATCAGATCGTGAACCAGCGCCGTGCGACGGTCCGGCGTCAGATCCGGGTTGGAGCGCCGCCAGAGGCGACCGCGCACGACAATATAGCGACCGTCCGGCGTGACCGGTGGTGAGGCGGGGCTCGACGCGGAACCGGGAGACCTGTCGCAGAGTCCCTTCGGCATCACAGGAGGCCGTCCTGTCCAAACGCGAGCTCATCGAACCCACGCCCGGCGACAAGCGCTATGTCCGACGCGATAATAAAGGCCGCTTTTCGCAACAGACCGACGTCGGCAAGTCGTCCGCCGCCGACCAGCGTCAGCATTCGACGACGCCCGCCAGGCCCGGCGAGGGCGACCGGGGCGATCGTCGACCGCACTAGCCGGCGCGTCGCCGGGCCGGCGCCCGGGTGATGGGCGTCACCGTCGCGGCCCGGCCGGGCGTCCGCGGCTTGGCGACGGACCGCTTCACCCCGGCCCCCTGCAGGCTGGCCCGTAGGGCGGCCATCAGGTCGGTGACATTGGCGTCGTCGGACGCGACGGTCTGGACCGGCTTTCCACCGCGCTGTTTGGTGGCGATCAACGCCCTGAGCGCCTCTTCATAGCGGTCGACGAACCGGCTCGGTTCGAACGGCCCATGCTGTTGCTGGATGATGCGCTCGGCGATGGAGATCATCGCCTCGTCCGGCGGCTCGGCGCTGATGCCCCGGAAGATGTCGTCCTCGGCCCGGACCTCGCTCTCGGTCCGGAGGCTGTAGGCGAGAATGCCCAGCCCCCTGGGCTCCAGAGCCAGCAGGCGCTCGCGCGTGGACAGAACAACCCGACCAAGCGCGATCTGGCCGGAGCGTTTCATGGCCTCACGGATGACGCCGAAGGCCTCCTGGGCGAGCTTGCCTTCCGGCGCGAGATAATAGGGATTGCCCCAGTAGATGCGGTCGATCTCATCCTCGGACACGAAGCGGTCGATCTCGATCGTCCTGGTGCTTTCGAGCTTCACCGACCGGATCTCGTCTTCGGTCAGCAGAATGTATTCGCCCTTTTCGACCTCATAGCCCTTGACCAGGCTGGCGCGGTCGACCGGCTCGGTATCCGGGTCGGTGGTGATCATTCGGTGGTGATCATCTTGATCCGGTTGTGGGTCTCCGGATTGATCAGGTTGAACTTCACGTCGCCGGCGCTTGAGGTCGCAGTGAAAAGCGAAACCGGGCAGGTCACGAGCGAAAGCTTCAGGTGTCCCGACCATGTGGGTCGATAC
>DASVTM010000255.1:0-2097 GCA_036387575.1 Brevundimonas sp. | reverse complement strand
CGCCAACTCCTTCACGGAGGCCCAGGCGCGCGAAGCCATGGAGAAGCAGGGTTACACCGCCATCGGCGCGCTGACCCAGAGCGACAACGGCATCTGGTCGGCATCCGCGACCCATGACGGAGCCCAGAAAACCGTCTCGGTCGACTACAAGGGCGTCGTCACCGCGCAGTAAGCGCGAGCGCCAAGACTCCCCCACATTCAAATCGGAAGGACAGCCACTCATGGCCACCGTCACACGTCTCTATGACAGCCACACCCAGGCCCTCGACGCCGTCTCTGACCTCGAAGCCGCCGGCTTCAACGCAGACGACATCAGCATTGTCTCGAACAACACCGACAACTGGCACGCAGGCCATCAACATTCCGACAAAGGCGGTTCGGGGCCTCTGGGCGACCGTAACGGCGACGGCGAGAACGACGTCGCCGACGGCGCCGGCAAGGGCGCGACCACCGGCGGTCTGGTCGGCGCAGGGGCCGGCTTGCTTGCAGGTCTCGGCATGCTCGCCATCCCCGGCCTTGGGCCTGTGGTGGCGGCAGGATGGCTGGCTTCGACAGCCGTCGGCGCCGCTGTCGGCGCAGCGGCCGGCGGCGCGACGGGCGGACTCCTCGGCGCGCTGAAGGAGGCAGGTCACTCCGACGAAGACGCCAACGTTTACGCCGAAGGCGTGCGACGCGGCGGCACGCTCGTCAGCGTCAAGGTTTCAAACGGGGACGAAAGTCGCGCGGAAAGCATCCTGCACGGTCGCCAGGGCTTCGATGCCGCCTCGCGGGGTGAAGCCTATCGCGCTGGAGGATGGAGCCAGTTCGACAGCAACGCACAACCCTACACCAGCGAGGAAATCTCGCGTGAACGCAGCCTCTACCGTCAGGTCTAGCTGAAGCAGATTTGGCCCGTCGCGTCTGCGACGGGCCATTTCAGATGGCGATGTCTGCTCCGCAGATCGCCCACGCCAGACCGTCTCCGGCCAGAGGGTCAGAGGCCGAGCGCAGCGCGGATGTCGCGCCAGTCGATGTATTTGAAGTTCTGGGTGCCGCCCTCGTTGATGTCGTCCTGCACGACCACCAGACCCTCGGGAAAGCGATCGCCGACACGGCCGCCGAGGGCTGCGACCCCGTCTGTGCCGGTCACGCCGTCTACGACAGCGTCCCGCACCACGATCCGCCCGACATACACTGGCGCCGGGCCGTCGATGCGCCAGACGGGGAAGGTCGAATCGCCTTGGCTGGAGGCGATCAGATAGCGCTTCTCGCCGTCGGTGAGGGTCGTCAGACCTTCGGCGTCGGCGACCAGCACGCCGGCCGCGATGGGCTGGATAAAGGTGCGGGTCGCACCCGACGCCGCGTCGAGGCCATAGCGCCACAGACCGACATTCTCCTCAGTCAGGTAGAGGGCGTTGGTCTGCGGGTCGGCGGCGCAGCCTTCCGAGATCGAGCCGATCTCGAACCGGCGCGTCTCGCGGGCGCTCGGTTTTCCATCGGCGGAGGCGGTCAAGGCGAATTGTCGCACCTCGCCTTCGTGGCCCACAAGGATGGCGTCGATCGCGTCGCCGCGCTTGGCGAAACAGAAACCGTAGGGCTCCACGACGTCAGTCGCGACGTGGCCCCAGAGCCGGACGGCGTTAGCTCCGGTCCCCGCTGGATCGAACAGATATAGCGTGATGCCAACCTTGCCCGGGGTTCGATCGCTGGCGCCGAGAACCAGTTGTCGGCGTCCCTCGACCATCAGGCCGTCGACGATATCGACATTGTTGAGCAGGCCCTCTGGCAGGAACTGCAAGATCGTCCCGTCCAGCCCGTAGATATAAAGCCCGGCCTTCTTGTCCGTGCCAGCAACGAATCCCGGCGTTTCATGGCCTTGCACCAGAACCGGCGTAACCGAGGCCCATACAGCCGGATCATCGGCGGCGTCCTGACCGGGAGCGCCGACCGAGGGCGTTTCCAGGGTCGCATGAACAGTCGTTCCGTCGCCGATCACACCTGCACCCTCGCCCTGGAAGTCGACTTCGTGCGTGGCGCAGGCGCCGAGTGTCAGCAGGGCGACGGCTGACAGCAGGGCGATCGGTTTCTGGCGCATGGTGGTCTCCTGAGGAAGCTGGT
>DASVTM010000254.1:0-4265 GCA_036387575.1 Brevundimonas sp. | reverse complement strand
CAAGGCCGGGAAGGTCTGCAGGATCGCCATGGCCAGCGGCGCCTTGGCCACCGATCCCACCGGCATCAGATCGAAATTGTGGTTGGTCGTGGTGAAGCGATGGCGACCGCGCGTGTCGGTCTGGTCAGCCGCCGGAACCGGCAAGCTGGCGACGGCGAGGACCTCGCCCGTCTGCGCATCCATCATCGTCACGGCCGATCGGAAGGCCGGGCTGGCGGGCAATTGGTCGGCCACCGCGTGCAACTGGCTCTCAGCCTCGGCCTGCAGCCGCTGATCGAGGGTGACGACGATGGGCCTGTCATCGCGGCGGGTGACGGCGGGCTCCAACGCCCGCGCGAAACTCTCCAGACCGGCGACGCGCAGACGCTGACCGCTGACGGCCTCGTAGCGGGAGACGGTCGGGGCCGCGACTTCATAGACGAACCGGTCCGCGTGCTCGCCCTTGGTGAAGACCAGATCGCGGTCGGCGGGCAGCCGCAGGTACTCGATCTCTCCCGAGCCCGGGGAGGCCTCCACTCCGGCGACTGTGACGGTCACGGGCGAGCCGCCGATCACCCGGACAAGGGCGTTCTGGTTGTCGAGCGCGATGACGCTGGCGACCTCGATCTCATCGACGAAGCGATACCGCCGGGGCCAGACCTGAGCGCCCGTTTCGGGGGCCTTGAACAAGGGGATAGTGGCGGTCGTCAGCCCGGCCTCCGAGGCGCCGCGCGCGGGCCGGAACAGGAAGGTCTGCGGCTCGCCGGTCCGCCTGAGCGACGCGCCGCCCGAGGAGCCGGTGCGGAACTGGATGTCGCCGCGCCATTGCAGCGTCCCGGCATAGGGCCCGAGCACTTGATGCGCCGTCGGATCGATCTCGGTCAGCCGCACGCCGCGCCCGAGGTCATCGTCGAACAGCCAGCGGCCCGGCTCCGTCATGTCGACGCGCAGATAGGAACTGCGCACGAAAGCCTGCCAGCCTTCGGCTTCCTTCGGCGCGAGCGTAGACGCCTGCACGCGATAGTCGCCTCCCGGTCGCTGCGTGATCTCCAGCCAGCCGCGCTTGAGCACGAGGTCGTTGATCAAAGCATTGTAGGCGTCGGCCTGACGCACCGCGTGGATGTCGGACGGCGGATGGCCGAGCAGTCCCCGTATCCACGGCGCGCCAACGATCAGCAGGACAAAGGCCAGACCGACGAACCAGCCGGGGGCGATGCGGAATGTCGCGCGCGGGAGGATCGGGGAAAGGGGCGGCGGCGCATCGACGGGATCACCGGGAGGCGGCGCAGAGGGCTTCAAGGCCGCTTGCGCAGCGGCCTTCTTCTTACCCGCGGCGATGATCGACTTCCCGCGGGCCATCAGACGATCTCGTCTTCGAGCCGGGTGCGCGGGACCCACGTCAGGCCGAGCCACGCCATGACGAACAGCGTCATCCCCTCCAGCAGATCGCTGTCGGAGGCGGCGGCCAGCAGATAGACGTTGCGCCCCGTGAAGGGCGCGAGTTGCAGATTGGCCAGCACCACATAGGCGCCGACGCCGAACAAGATCCACAGAGACATCAGGCCGATGAGCCGACCCTGGCTCGGCGGCCCATCGCCCTCAGACCGGGTCACCCGCGCCGCCGCCGCCGCCAGCACCGCGAGGCACAGCAACAGCGCCGCCGCGCCGAACCGACCGTAGGGGGCCATGACGTGGATGGTCGAGACGTTGTCGTTCAACTGCACCGGCTTCAGCACGCTCAGATTGACGGGCGCCAGATAGCCGTGGCCGAACAGGGTCGCGGTATAGTCGGACAGGTGCTGGGACCAGACGCGCAGGTTTTCCGCCTCCCACGACCCATAGCGTTCGACCTGATCGGGCGACCCGAAGGCCCACAGACGGAGCTGATTCTGGCTGTAGGCGCCGGCCCGCGCCAGAATATCCAGCGCCGGCTGGTCCGACGCGGCGACGGCGGCGCGGGCGATGTCGTCGCGGGACGCAGCGGCGGGGGCCTGGAACAGCAGCGAGGCGATCAGGATCACCAGAACGGCGCCGATCAGCGGTGCGGCCCAGGCCAGCGCGGCGAGGCGTTCGGGGCCGGTGGTCGCCTGTCGCCGCCGCTCCCACACGCCCCATGCCGCCATGACCAAAACCGCAACACCGACAATGGCATAGCCGTTGTCCTTCACACCGACGGGCAAGGCGACGAACAGGATGGCGAGCGATGCACAGAAGACGAGGCCGAGCGCCAAGCGGCGCTTGCCCGACGACCTCGCTCCATCCGCCATCAGGCCCGAAAAACCGAGGATCAATGCGGGCGTGTAGAGGGCGCTGACGGCGAAACCGAGTACCGGCAACCGCTCCTTGATCGACGCCAGACCGAGCAGAAGCCGGATGAATCCGGTGACTGGAAGCACCGTGCGCCAATCCGAGACGGGACCAACGAACCTCGCAGAAACAATAGCTTCTATACGAGAGCGGATCGTATGGATCAAGGTCGTTTGGCCCTCGCTCTGAGCCAAAGCGTGAAGGCCGCTGACGACAAGCACCGCCACCGTGGCGACCAGTGCAAGACCTCCCGGCGTCGGCGTCCAGAAGGCGGGCTTGAACGACGCCAGAAAGATCGGGCCGGGCACGGCAGTCATCCACAGGTGCAAAGCGAGAGTGACGGCGACCACGAAGCCAAACACCAGCGCCATCCGTAGCGCACGGCGTTCGGTCGGCGGACCGAGCAGCAGCAACAGACCAGTCATGGCGAGGTAGGCCAGGCCCGCCTCGCCCACGACCGACAGGCCTCCCGCCAGTTCGGGATCGGCGGCCAGACCGGCGAAAGCGATCAACATCCGCATCGCCAGCAAGGCCTGCAGCGCCACGAACAGCATCCATTGCAACCGCCGACCGCCGGACGCTGCATCCGACCGCCAGTCGTCGCCCCAGACCGCCAAGACTACCACTGCCCATGCCAGACTCAGCCAGCCGAGCAGCCAAGGTCCGCCCAGCCGGTCGAGCCGCAGCTCGGCGCTCTTCCCGAGCGCGACGGGATCGGTCAGGCGGAACGTCCCCGACGCCAGCTCAGCGCAGTGGCCGGGCTCCGGATAGGGCAGATCCTGCGTCAGGGCGTTGGACAGGTCGCCGCCAAGCACTGGAAAATCGGGCGCGACCGGCGATGGCGATCCGTTGCGAGGGCAGCGCCCCACCCGCTCCACCGCCGGGGTCGACAGGGTGGCGGTCAGGACCGTTCCGGTCTGGCTCAGCGCAATCTCGCGCCGTTCCTGCAGCCGCCCCAGCGGATCACCCGGATCGGCGGCATTGTAGGTGCGGACGTCCCAGATCGACAGGGCGCGCGCCGTATCGACCGGAACGGGCCCCGGCGCCGGGGCGGCCAAGGGCGTGACCCGCCCGCCCTCGACCTTGCCGAGGCGAGCGCCGGGATCAGGCAGCAATATCTTCCAGCCGCCAAAGAGCTTGCCCGTCTGATAGACGAAGCCAGGGGTCCGGGGCGCTCCGGGCAGGACGCGATCCAGCGGATGGATGGCTTGCGATGGCTTCCACGAGACCGTGGGTGCAAGGCCGAATGCGCGGCGCTGTGGCAGGGTCGGGCCCGCCGCTCCGTCCAGACGCTCGAACCGCCACGGCGCACGCTCGAACCGGTACCAGACGGCGTCGATGGCCTCGCAGCCGGTCAGGCAGACCGCCATGCCCGGGCTTAAATCCTGAGCGCCGATGTAGTCGTAGACGTTGCCGTGCCTCACCGCCGCGACCGACAGCGTCTCGGAGGCGGGCTTGGTCGAGACTTCCATCAGGACCGGACCGGCGCCCGGCGTCTGGCGCGGAACCGTCACTACGGCAGGCGAAGCGCCGCGAATGAACAGGTCGTCGTCCGGGCCTCCGCCGATGCTCAGGGCGCCCCGCGTCACGTCCACGGTCAGCCGCGTCAGGGACAGGTGCATATCGCCGAACCGCCCGTTCAGCGACGCATCGATCAGGCTCGTCCAGACCAAGGCGGGCGCGATCAGCACGCCGAGCACGACGACCAGCGACGTCATCGGTCGTGACCGGTCGGACGCTCGCCAGATCAACCAGACGGCGGCCAGGAACAGCGCTGAGAAGACGAGCCCCAGCCAGCCGGTCATCGGCTCTCCGGGTCAGGCCGATGGTGCGAGACGTAGAGGCGACGGTAGGCGTCGCGGACGCGGGTGAAGGCATAGACGCCGACGATCATCCCGGCGCCCAGCAACAGCAGGATCAATCCGGCGAGCACCGCGCCCGCGCCTGCTCCGACCGACGGAGCCAGCCGCGCTTGATCA
>DASVTM010000253.1:0-6587 GCA_036387575.1 Brevundimonas sp. | reverse complement strand
TGTTCCGGCGCGTGACCCGCGTGGCCATCAGCACACCTTCGGCCATGGCGGTCGAGCCGTCATAGAGCGAGGCGTTGGCGACCGCCATGCCCGTCAGGTTCGCGACCTGGGTCTGAAATTCGTACAGGTATTGAAGCGTGCCCTGCGCGATTTCCGGCTGGTAAGGCGTGTAGCTGGTCAGGAACTCCGAACGCTGGATCACGTGATCCACCGTCGCCGGGACGTGGTGCTTGTAGGCCCCTGCCCCGCAGAAGAACGGCACGGAACCGGCCGAGGCGTTCTTGGCGGCCATGCGAGACAGAGCCCGCTCGACTTCCAGCTCACCGGAAACGCGAGGCAGATCAACGAAGCCCTCGCGACGCGCCGCTTGCGGCACGTCCACGAACAGGTCGTCGATGGATTTGGCGCCGATGGCGGACAGCATCGCCGTGCGGTCGTCGGGGGTTAGGGGCAGGTAGCGCATGGTGAGGAGGTCCCGTGCGTGGAAAGGAGCAGACGTGGCGGGTCGCTTAGAGCGTGGTCAGGTATTCGTCGTAGGCGGCCTGATCCATCAGGGCGTCGAGCGCCGAGGTGTCGGAGACCTTGATCTTCGCGAACCAGCCGTCGGTTTCGGCGGCCGAGTTGACGGTCTCCGGCGCCGTGGCGAGCGTGTTGTTGGCTTCGACCACGTCGCCCGAGACTGGGGCGTAGACGTCAGACGCCGCCTTGACGCTCTCGACCACGGCGAAGCTGTCGCCCTTGGAGACCGTCTTGCCGACTTCGGGCACTTCGACGAACACGACGTCGCCGAGCGCGTCAGCAGCGTGTTTGGAGATGCCGACGGTGGCGATGTCGCCGTCGAGGCTGACCCACTCGTGATCCTTGGTGAACTTCATGGCTGGGGCTCTCAGACTTTGGGTTTGCGATAATAGCGGGTGGCGACGAAGGGCATGGCGACGACCTCGGCGGCGGCGGCCTTGCCGCGCACGATGACCTTCAGGTCCGTGCCGAGCTCGGCGTATTTCGGCGCGACATAGCCCATGGCGATGTTGCGGCCGAGGGTCGGCGACGGGCCGCCGGAGGTGACCTTGCCGATGACGTTGCCGTCAAGATCGGCGATCTCGGCGCCTTCACGAGCCGGGGCGCCTTCCTTGACGCTCAGGCCGATGCGGACACGGCTCGGACCGTCGGCCAGTTCCTTCAGGATGCGGTCGGCGCCGTTGAAGTTCGCGGCTTCCTTGCGTGACTTGGACAGGGCGAAGGTCAGCGCGCCCTCGACCGGCGAGGTCGTGGGATCGATGTCGTGGCCGTGCAGGGGCAGGCCGGCCTCGAGGCGCAGGCTGTCGCGAGCGCCGAGACCGATGGGCTTGACGCGGGCGTCCTCGAGGATGGTGTTCCAGATGCGTTCGGCGTCGGCGTTCGGCACGGAAATCTCGTAGCCGTCCTCGCCGGTGTAGCCCGAGCGCGAGATGTAGCAGTCGACGCCGAACAGCATCAGGCGGGCTGTGTCCATGAAGCCGAACTCGGCCAGCACGGGCTCATGCTTTAGCATCACCTCTGCGGCCTCCGGGCCCTGGATGGCGATCAGCGACCGGTCTGCGAGGACCGTCAGCCTGGCGTCGCCCTCGAGATTGGCGCTCCAGAACGCGAAATCCTCGTCCTTGTTGCCGGCGTTGACCACCACGAACAGGCCGTCATGGTCAGGCTTTCCGGCCATGAGGTCGTCGATGACGCCGCCTTGGGCATTCAGCAGCAGCGAGTATTTCTGCTTGCCTGCCTTCAGGATCGCATAGTCGCCCGGCACGAAGCGCTCGAACTGCGAAATGGCGTCCGCGCCGGTGATCTTGCACTGGCCCATGTGCGACACGTCGAACAGGCCTGCGTGTTCACGCGTCCAGCGGTGCTCGGCCAGCACGCCTTCGTACTGCACCGGCATGTCGTAGCCGCCGAAGCCGACCATGCGGGCGCCCAGCGCGCGGTGCGCGGCGTTCAGGGGTGTTGTCTTGAGACTTTCGTGGGTCATGTTCGGCTTTCAGAGTCGCGTCTTGAGGCGGAAGCTCCGCCGTCTTCGCGCCCCCGCTGTCCTGAAGCCTGAGAGATTCCGACGACCTGAAGAAGGCCGCCTTGCTCCGTCGGCGCACTCGCAAGGAGTGACTTTCCAGCGTCCGAATGTTCTCGCGGTCCGTTTGCCTGAGCGTTTCCGGGGCGGTTGCGCCTTCGGCGTCGGTCGCCTCCAAAATAGAATGGAGGTCCCCGTTCTCTCCCGCGAGAGCGAGGCGACCTAGGCCTCGACTCCCGTCTCAAGTCAAGCGCGACCGACGATCACAATGCCGCGTAGGCGTCGATCTCGTCGATATAGACCGACTTCTCGGCCGAGGTCAGGAACGAACCTTCGAAGCTGTTCTTCGCCAACAAGGTCAGTTGCTCGCGGCTCAGGTCCACCGCAGCCGCCAGCTGACGGTAGTTCTCGTTCACGTAACCGCCGAAATAGGCCGGATCGTCAGAGTTCAGCGTGATTTTCAGCCCTTGGCGCAGCATCTCCGGCACCGGGTGATCCTTGAGATCGTCGACGACGCAAAGCTTGTGGTTCGACAGCGGACAGACCGTCAGCGTCGTGCCCTCGCGCACCAGCCGCTCGACCAGCTTCGGGTCTTCCATCGAACGATTGCCGTGGTCCATCCGGTCGATCTTCAGGAGGTCGAGCGCCTCCCAGACATACTCCGGCGGGCCTTCTTCACCGGCGTGGGCGACACGCTTCAAGCCCATCGATCCGGCGGCGGCGAACACGTGCTGGAATTTCGATGGCGGGTGGCCAACCTCGGAGGAGTCCAGACCGACGCCCCTGATCCGGTCCAGCCAAGGTTCAGCCTTCCGCAAAGTCGCGAAGGCCGCGTCTTCATCGAGATGGCGCAGGAAGCACAGAATCAACTGCGAAGAGACATCGAGCTCGGTCTCGGCCGCCTTCATGCCCGACAGCAGCCCATCGGCGACGACCTGAAACGGGATGCCCCGGTCGGTGTGGGTCTGTGGGTCGAAGAAGATTTCCGCGTGACGCACCCGGTCGGCAGCCGCTCGTTGGAAATAGGCGAAGGCGAGATCGTGGAAGTCTTCCTCGGTCTGCAGGACGTTGGCGCCCGCATAATAGATGTCGAGGAAGTCCTGCAGGTTCGAGAAATCATAGGCCGCACGCACGGCCTCGACGCTGTCGAACGGGATGTCGACCTTGTTCCGCTTCGCCAGCTCAAACATCAGCTCGGGCTCAAGACTGCCCTCGATATGCAGGTGCAGCTCGGCCTTGGGCAGGCCGTTGATGAAGGCGTCGAGGGACATGGCAGGCTCCGGATCGGGGATCGACACAGTCTAACCTGAAACCGGAGCCGGTTCGCTACATCCGTTCCGGCGTTGCGATGCCCAGCAGGTCCAACGCCAGCACCAGCTGATCCAGCGCAGCTTTCGACAGCGCCAGACGCGAACCGCGCGTGGGCTCGTCGGGCGCCACCAGAACCGGACAGGCTGCATAGAATTTCGAGAACGCCTGCGCCAGACGGTAGGCATGTTCGGCGATCAGGTGCGGCATGCGCTTGTCGTAGGCGTCGGAAATGGCCTGATCGAAGGCGTCCAGCGTCAGCACCAGATCGCGCTCGGCAGGCTCGACGACCGCGATAGAGCCAACGACGACGCCCTGCTCCGCCCCGCGCCGCAGCAGCGAGCGGATGCGGACGACCTGATACAGCAGGTACGGCCCGGTCTTGCCCTCGAAGCTCATGAAGCGGTCGAGATCGAAGACGTAGCTTGTGGTGCGGCTGTTCGACAGGTCGGCGAATTTCAGGGCCGCGATGGCGACCTTGTGGGCGATGTCCTCGAACTCGGCCGGATCGACGTCAGCGCCCAGATTGGCCTCACGCAGACGCTCGCGCGCCTTGTCGGTGGCCTGGGTGATCAGGTCGTGCAGCTTCAGCACCCCGCCCGCACGGGTCTTGAACGGTTTGCCGTCGGTGCCGTTCATGGTGCCGAAACCGAGGTGTTCGAGCTCGCCCGGCTTCGCGTAACCGGCCAGATAGGCGGCGCGGTAGACCTGTTCGAAATGCTCGGCCTGACGCTCGTCGACGACATAGAGGATCAGGTCGGGATCGATGGTCTCGCGGCGGTCGACGATGGTCGCCAGATCGGTCGTGCCGTACATGGCCGAGCCTTCGGAGCTGATGACCAGCAGCGGCGGCGGGCTCGGGGCCTCGATCACCGAACCGTCGGCGAGCTTCTTCTTGCGCGTCTCGCCGGGGCCGGCGACGTGGACCACCTGAGCGCCGTCATCGAGGACCAGCAGGTTCTTGGACTTGAGGTCCTCAACCATGCCCGCGATGCGCGGATCGGCATCGCTCTCGCCGTTCCAGAGGTCGAAGGTGACATCCAGCGCGCCGAACTCGCGTTGCAGCGCCGTGCGGCTGACGGTGACGAAATGCTGCCACAGCGCGCGGTAGCCGGGGCGTCCGCCCTGCAACTCCGCTGTCGCCTTGCGGGCGCGGTCACGATAGGCGGGATCTTCCTTGGCGGTGCCGGCGGCAGCGGGATAGAGGCGTTCGAGGTCTTCCAGCGTGACCGGGCTCTCCACCGGGAACGGTCCGTCGCCCTCGGCGAGGAAGCCGTCGGCCTTGCCCTCATCGCCCACGGCGACGATCAGCAGGCCCATCTGGAAGCCCCAGTCGCCAAAGTGGGCGTCGCCCCAGACCGTGTCGCCGCGCAGGCGGAACAGCCGCTTCAAGCTTTCGCCGATGATCGACGAGCGCAGATGGCCGACGTGCATGGGCTTGGCCACGTTGGGGCCGGCGAAGTCGATCACCACCTTGCGCGGCGTTGCAACGGCAGAAGCTCCAGCCAGCGTCGCATCGTCGGCTACGGCCTGCGCCCGGACAGCGAGTGTCGCGTCGGAAACCTTGAAGTTGATGAAGCCCGGTCCAGCCACCTCGACGCCTGACAGGCGCGGATCGGCAGCCAGACGTTCGGCGACACGCGCGGCCAGCTCGCGCGGATTGGCCTTCAGCGCCTTGGCGGCGGCGAGCGCTCCATTGGACTGGAAATCGGCGAGATCAGGCCTATCGGAGGTCGTGACGCGCGCCAGCGCAGCGTCCACGCCTTCGGCGGCGAAGGCGGCTGCGACCGCTTCGCCCAGTTCGGACTTGAGGTCGGTCATTACTGTGCCGGAGGCGGGGCTACAGGCGCGGGAGCTGAACCGGCGTTGACGCGGAATCGGCTGCCGTCACGGTTGAACGTCGCCATTTCCGGAGTCACGTCAAAACCGACGAGGATTTCGAAGTTTGAACCGCTAACGCCAGTGTCCTTGCGGGGGATGACGATGGTGCGTTCTTCCTCGACGGAGGCGGTCTGAGCGCCCTTGAAGTCGACCGGCAAGTCGAAATATTCCTTGGCCAGCACGGCGGTGTTCCGCTCGGTCACAGCGATCCAGTAACGATAGCTGCGCTGGTCCGCCGTCGCCTGCGCGCCGCGACCGAGATTGAACAGCACGTTCATCTGCACGGTGATCGGATCTTCGCCGCGATAGCTGCAGCCCGCTGTGACGCCCTCGATCTCGCCGGCGTACCCGACGTTGGCGATGGCCGGACGGTTGTCCGCCAGTTCGACGTACCGAGCTGCGTCGTAGAGAACCTTCACATAAGGGCATGGGCCCGCGTTGGCCTGCTGGCGCAGAGATCCGAGACGGGGCCCGCGACGACTTGATGGAGCCTCTTCCTGGCCGGAAGCACCCTGTTGCTGGCCCTGTTGGCGGCCGGACTGGGATTGCCCGCCGTTATACTGGGCATGAGCCACACCGGGAAGCACACCGGCCATCAGGACAACGGCGGAGCAGGCAGAGAGAAGGCGACGCATCAAGGGAGTTTCCGACAGCCGAATGGGCGCGCATCAAGGGTCGGCGCCCGACCCTGCCACGCTGGGTGCTGATAGCGGCTAAAGCGAGGCGCGGCAAACGTCATGCGCGCAACGAAGGTGGGCAAATCAGATGGCTGCGGCCTCGTCGCGGTGGCGGTCTCGTCCCGAACGCCCTAGATTGCGGTCATGAACGCTCACGCGCCCATCAAACGCCCCCTGAACGTCCGCCTCGCCACGCCGCGCGGATTCTGCGCCGGCGTTGATCGCGCCATCCAGATCGTCGAGCGCGCCATCGAGAAATTCGGCGCCCCGGTCTATGTCCGCCACGAGATCGTTCATAACCGCCACGTCGTCGAGCGGCTGAAGTCCATGGGTGCGATCTTCGTTCAGGAACTGGACGAATGCCCTGATGACCGCCCTGTCGTCTTCTCGGCGCACGGCGTGCCGAAGTCGGTCCCGGCCAATGCGCAGGCGCGCCAGCTTCTGTATCTCGATGCCACCTGCCCCCTGGTGTCCAAGGTCCATGTTGAGGCCGAACGCCATTACGCCGCCGGTCGCCATATCTTGCTCATCGGTCACGCCGGTCACCCCGAGGTCGTCGGCACGATCGGCCAACTGCCCAAGGGCGCGATCACCTTGGTCGAGACTGTCGAGGACGCGCAAACGGTCCAGCGGCCCCTCTCCGAAGATGGGGGCGAGCAACAGTTAGCCTACGCCACCCAGAC
>DASVTM010000252.1:0-1506 GCA_036387575.1 Brevundimonas sp. | reverse complement strand
CGACCGGTTGCGCAGCGCCGAGCCGATCGTGGCCGCGGCGCTGCGTCGCCAATGGCCGTCGGCGGCGCCACGACCCGATGCAACGGCGTCGCTTGCGGAGGAGGCCGATCTCGTGCTCGACGCGGCCTTCGCCGGATTTTGCGCCGACCGTCTCTCGACGCGCGAGCGCATGGTGACGCAAATGGTGTTGCGCGGCCACTCCAACCAATCGGTGGCCACCCTCCTCGGCATCGCCGAGAGCACGGTGAAGAACCATCGCAAGAGCATCTACGCCAAACTCGCGATTGCCAGCCAGCAGGAGCTCTTCAGCCTTTTCCTGACCCATGCGCTGGACCGGCGCACGCACTGGCGTCCCGCCCCCACCCTCAATGTCCCTGCCGCCAACCTTTGTCCCTGACGCAAGCATCGCAATTATCCACGCCCCGTTTCCGGAATTTCAGGCCCCGGACGGTCTGGAGGGTGGTCTTGAAGGTATCGGCGCCGGGGCTCAGGCGCGGTGTCGACGACGGTGCGGATGTCGGCTTCGCCCCTGGCGGCCCGGATGGCACGATAGCCGTTCGTGACCTTTCGCTGGATGACGGCAGGCCGCAGCGACCGCTCGCAGGCATTGTTCGTCGGCTGGACGAGACCGGGGTAAAGCGCGAAGGCCAGGAGAGCTGATCGCGGGGCCGACGGAACTTGTGCTGGACGCCTCGGGCAAGGCCCGTTTCTGCCAGAGACGAAGCCGCGAGGGGAGCGCGCCCTCGCTGGCCTCCTCGGCATAGGCGACGTCGCGGGCGAGATGGGCAAGGCATGTCCGATGCGCGGACCCGTGGCCCTGCCGGGCCGAATAGCGATCGGAACACCACACGTCCGGGCGGTGTCCGTCCATCAGGATTTTCCCCCGAATGACGGGGACACCATCTCCCACTCCCGCAAGGATTAGGAGTGGTGTTGTGTCTATGACTGGTTCTTATCCGAAGGCAGAGGTTCTGCCGGGTCCCGAGCGTCGTCGATCGTGGTCGACGGCCCGGGAAGCTGTCGATTGTCCAAGAGACCTATGAGGCCGACGTGACGGTGAGCCTGGTGGCGCGTCGGTCATGGCGTTGCGCCGAACCAGCTCTTTCGATGGCGAAGTCTGGCTGCGCAGGGCGCTCTGGTCGCCACGAGGGCGCTGGAAGAGGTCGTTGCGACCTTGGAGTATCGTGCTCTCCAGGCGCAGATCCGCGAATTGCATCGTCTTCTCGGGAAGAAGACGCTGGAAACCGAGATCCTCAAAGAGGCGCTCGAGGTTGCTGCCGGCCCAAAAAACCCCTGTTGTGCTCGCTGTCCTGTCCGATCATTCGGGCGCAACAACATTTGGGAGCGCGTGTTCGCCGCCCTCACGGACGACCGCGACAACCAGAGTTTCATGATCGACAGCACGATCGCTCGCGCCCATCAGCATGCAGCCTGCGCAAGAGAGGGGCCAGCATCAGGCGTTGGAGCGTTCCCGAGGTGGACTGACCACCAAAATCCATAGGCATC
>DASVTM010000251.1:0-4656 GCA_036387575.1 Brevundimonas sp. | reverse complement strand
GACCTGATCCTGATCGATCCGCCCTTCGAACAGCCAGACGACTATCTGCGCGCCGCCGAGACGACGCTGGAGCTGGTCAAATCTCGCCCCGGCGTGACCGTCGCCATCTGGACGCCGCTCAAGGATCTGGAAACCTTCGACGGCTTCCTTCGTCGGCTCGGGACGACGATCCCCACGGTGGTCGCAGAAGTTCGGCTCAGGCCTCTGACCAATCCGATGAAGATGAACGGCTGCGCGATGGTGGTGGTGAATCCGCCCGCCGGGACCGACGAAGCTGCCCGCGAAATCTGCAGTTGGGTTGCCGAGACCCTCGGCGAAACCGGTCAGAAGTCAGACATCTGGCGGCTCTGACGCCAGAACCTGTGCATGATTTTACGACCACGAGATAAATTCGACCGCTAGCCATTCTGGCCTATTGCCAAAGCGGACATCACTGTCCACTTAACGATCCATGGCCAGAGCCCCCAGAAAAGATGCGATTGAACGGCGTGGCGCCCTGCTGGCTGCCGCCGCCGAAGAGTTCGCTCTGCACGGCTACAACGTGCCGCTGGACGCCATCGCCGACCGGGCGGGGGTGGGGCGCGCGACCCTCTATCGCAACTTCGCCGACCGCACGGCCTTGGCGCTCGCGGTGTTCGAAGAGCAGCTCGAGGATCTGGCGGCTCGAACTCGTGAACGCGGCGACGATCCCGAGGCTTTCTTCTGGTTCGTGGACCAGTTGGCGGATGTGTTGGGCCGCAATGCCGGCCTCGATGCCGCCCTGCGCGAGGCTCAGTCCTCCGGCGCCCTGAAACCCATCCGTCTGAAGCTGGTCGAGGCCGGTGAATCCGCGCTCGAACGCGCCAAAGCCGCCGGTCTTGTCCGCGCCGATCTGGGACCCAGCGACATCCGCGCCATCGCCATGATCCTCGGCGCAGGGGCCAGCCGACCGACGCCTGAGGAACGCGATATGTTCGGACAGCGTATTCGCGCGTTGTTGCTGGACGGACTTCGGACCCGATCATGACCCGTCCCCACGACCTGCCTTGGGAAGAGTACGAGAAGACTCTTCAACCCCACGAGAAGCCGACGTTGATGGGCTCGCCTGCGACGCCGGACCATCACTGGCGTCTGCGCGCCGCCTATGGCGCCATCGGCGTTCTGGTGGCGATGACGGGCGGGTTGGGCGCCGGTGTGGTGAGCGCCAATATCCAGAGCCTGGCCGGTCATCTGGGCGTTACAACCACTGAGGCCGCCTGGCTGCCGGTGGTCTATGTCATGACCAACGCCTGTATGAACTTGTTGCTGGTGAAGTTCCGCCAGCAGTACGGGCTGCAGCCTTTCACCCGCATCATGCTGGGCATCTTTGTGCTCGTCTCGATCGGAAATGTCTTCGCCAGCACCTATCAGTCCGAACTGCTGACCCGGGCCGTGTCCGGGATCTGCGGGGCCGGCATGTCGTCGCTCGGCTTCCTCTATCTGATCCAGGCCTTTCCGGCGGCGCACCGGCTCAAGGGGTTGGTGATCGGCATTGGCCTGTCCAGTTTCGCCCTGCCGATCGCCCGGATAACCTCCAGCACTCTTCTTGATATCGCCGGCTGGGAAGGTCTGTATCTGGCTGAGCTGGGTCTGGCCCTGCTGTCGCTGGCGGCTGTCTTCAGCCTGCGTCTGCCGCCGTCGCAAAGGTCGCAGGTCTATCAGCCGCTCGACTTCCTCACCTTTGCGCTGTTCGCCCCGGGCATCGCCCTACTGTGCGCGGTACTGGGGCTTGGACGGCTGGTCTGGTGGACCGAGGCGGCATGGATCGGCTGGGCCCTGATAGGGGCGGTCGTGCTGCTGGCGACGGCGCTGCTCGTCGAATTCTACCGCAAGAAGCCGCTTCTCGACTTGAAGTGGCTGGGTGGTGGCGACCTGATCCGGCTGCTGCTGGCGATCCTGCTGATCCGCGTGGTCCTGTCCGAACAGACGTCCGGTTCCGTCGGTTTCCTGCAGCAGATGGGTCTCGGGCTGGACCAACTGCACGCCTTGTTCTGGGTCATTCTGGTGGCCATGATTGCCGGCACGGCGACCAGTGCGCTGAGCTTGAACATGGCGAAGCTCTACAAGCCGATCGCGATCGCCCTGGCCCTTATCGCCATCGGGACCTTCATCGACAGCCACGCTACTGTTCTGACCCGCCCGGCAAATTTGTTCTTCAGCCAGGCCTTGCTGGCCTTCGCCTCGGCCCTGTTCATCGGCCCGGCGTTGATGATCGGCATCGTCCAGGTCCTGTCCCGGGGGCCGCAATTTCTGGTCAGCTTCATCGTCACTTTCTCGGTGGTGCAGAACGTCGGTGGTCTGGCCGGCGGCGCGCTGGTCGGCACCGTGGAGACGATCCGCGAGAAATACCACTCGAGCCAACTGGCCGAGAGCATCACCCTCGGCGATCCGCAGGTGGTGCTGCGTCTCCAGCAACTGGGCGGAGCCTATGCCCGCGTCCAGAATGACACGGCCCTACGGACGGCCGACGGCATCTCACTGCTTAGCCAGCAGGTGACCCAGCAGGCTCACGTGCTGGCTTACAACGATGTTTTCCTGATGATTTCCATTGCCGCCGCCCTCGGCTGCGTCTGGACCACTTTCGTGCATTTCCGACCGCATATTCAGGCGCGTCGCGCCGCCGCGCGTGATGCGGCCACGTCCGCCGCATCCGCTCACTGAGATCCGACCATGACCGACACTACAGCCGCCCCCGAGACCTCTGAACCCGCCAACACGCAAGCTCCGGCTACGGCTCCGGCACCCGGTTCAGCCGTTGCGTCTGAGCCGAAGAAGCGCGTCCTGTTCGCGGTGGCGCTGGGGCTGATCGCCCTGCTGGGCATCACGCTGATCCTCTATGCATGGAAGCTGCCGCCGTTCACCGGGGCCATCCAGCGCACCGATAATGCCTTCGTGCGCGGTCAGGTGACCATCATCAGTCCGCAGGTCTCGGGCTATGTCACCTCGGTGCGGGTGCAGGACTATCAGGTGGTCAAGCAGGGCGAACTGCTGGCCACCGTCGATGACCGCATCTATCGCCAGCAACTGGAGCAGGCGCTGGCCAACCTCCATTCCGCCGAGGCCTCGCTGGCCAACTCCGCCAACACCCAGGCTTCGGCTCAGGGCACAGTCGCCCAACGCCGGGCCTCGATCGCCTCTGCGGAAGCGTCTCTGGTGCAGGCCCAGGCCAACGCAAACCGCGCACGCAAGCTGTTCGAAGGCGGCTGGGTCGCGCAGGCCCAGATCGACACCACCTCAGCCTCCCTGCGCGCCGCACAGGCCGCCGTCGCCGAAGCCAATGCCCTGCAGGGCGTGGCCCAGACCGGAGTCTCGTCGGCGGTCGTCAGCCGTGGCTCGCTGGAAGCCGCTGTCGAGAACGCGCGCGCTCAAGTGCAACTGGCGCAGATCAATCTCGATAACACCCGCATCATCGCCCCCGCCGACGGTCGTCTCGGCGAGGTCGCGGTGCGCCTTGGTCAATCGGTGGTGGCGGGCAGCACCCAGCTGACCTCGCTGGTGCCCAACCTGATCTGGGTCAACGCCAATATGAAAGAGACCCAGCTGAAGAACATCCGCATCGGCCAGCCGGTCGTAATGTGGGTCGACTCTCTGGGCGGCGCCGAACTGCGCGGTCATGTTGAGCGCATCTCGCCGGCGACTGGTTCGGAGTTCAGCGTCATCAGGCCTGACAACGCCACCGGCAACTACACCAAGGTCGCCCAACGGGTGCCCGTGCGCATCGCCATCGATCCCAATCAGGAACTGGCGACGCGACTGGCTCCGGGCATGTCGGTGGTGGCGAAGATCGACACCTCCGGGACCTGAAGGACACGTCGTCGCGGAAAGGAACGTCCCTGGACGACACAGGTTGAGTTCGTATGATGAAGCTTCCTTGCCTGATTGCCGCCGCCCTGTTGGCTGCGCCTTCATTGTCCGTCGCTCAGACGCCCGCTGCGGCTGATCGCCCGGCCAACAGTGCGCGCCTCGAGGGCTACGAATATCCCTATCCAGTTCAGGTTTGGGCCTTCGAAAGCCAGCGTAAGCCGCTGGAGATGACCTATATGGACGTCGCACCGACAGGCTTGGCGAACGGTCGGACTGCGGTCCTGCTGCACGGCAAGAATTTCTGCGCCGCGACCTGGGCGCCGACCATCAAGGTGCTGTCCGAAGCGGGATACCGGGTCATCGCCGTCGACCAGATCGGCTTTTGCAAGGCGTCCAAGCCGGAGGCCTATCAGTTCAGCCTCGCCCAGCTCGCCGAGAACACCGAAGGGCTGCTGAAGCATCTGGGCATCGAGCGCGTGTCGCTGATCGGTCACTCAATGGGCGGGATGCTGGCGGCGAGGTTCGCTATCCAGAACCCGGCCTTGGTCGAGCGTCTGGTGCTCGTCAATCCGATCGGACTGGAGGACTGGCAGGCCGAGGGGGTGCCGTACGCCTCGCTGGACGACGCCTTCGCCGGCGAGCAGCGCACGACCTTCGACAGCATCAAGGCCTACCAGCAGAAGTTCTATTACGGTGGCGAATGGCGTCCCGAGTATGATCCGCCGGTCGCGATGCTGGCCGGGATGTACGCAGGACCGGGACGCGACGCCGTGGCCTGGAATCAGGCCCAGACCTCGGACATGATCTTCACCCAGCCGGTGGTCCACGAGTTCG
>DASVTM010000250.1:0-6166 GCA_036387575.1 Brevundimonas sp. | reverse complement strand
TCCACCTCTCCATTCGCGAAGGCGAATGGAGAGGACAGATCGGCGCATCGCGACGATCAGGAGAGGGCTACTCGGTATTGAAGATGGCTCACCGGCTGGCACGGTGTCGCCCCCTCCTGATCGCTCACGCGATCTGTCCTCCCCATCGCCCTTCGGCGATGGGGAGGTGAAACGTCACGCCAGTTTGCGGGCCGCTTCCAGATCGGCAGGGTTGTCGACCGACAGCGGAGCTTCGCCGATCACTGACGCCCAGATGCTGAGGCCCAGCTCCAGCGCCCGCAGTTGTTCCAGCTTCTCGCGCTTTTCGAGCGGTGACGGCGGGGCCGCGCAGAAGCGCATGAGCGCGTCTCGGCGGTAGCCGTAGACGCCGATGTGACGCCAGACCGGGGCGTCGCCGTACAGGGTGGAGCGGGTGAAATAGAGGGCCTTGGCCTGACGCTCGCCGTCAGCCAGCGCGAGGACGGCCTTCACGACATCCGGGTTGGTGCGGTCCGAGATGTCCGATTCGGCCGCCACCAGCGTAGCGATGTCGCAGGTCGGCTCGCCGTTCAACACGGCGGCGCAGGCGGTGGCGAGGCCCGGATCGGCAAACGGCATGTCGCCCTGCAGGTTGATGATGGCGTCATACTCGCCGTCGGGATCAATCGCCTCAACCGCCGCACGGATACGGTCCGAGCCCGAGGGCAGGTCGGGATCCGTCAGCACGGCCTGGCCGCCAAGAGCGACAATGACATCCACGATTTCCTGATCACCTGCCGCCACGGCGACCTGCAGGCCGGAATTCAGGGCGCTCTCCCAAGCCCGCACGATCATCGGCTTGCCGCCGATATCGGCCATTGGCTTGTTCGGCAGACGGGTCGCAGCCATGCGAGTCGGTATCAATACGAGCGGGTTCATCGTCGAGTGTTGCCTTGTAACGGCGAGACGCTCCAAACTGCGTCGTGGGCCGGTTGCGAACCCGGCGCTAGCGTGTCAGAGACGCCCACGCAAGAATTCGCCTCGTCGATCTCAAGACGGGGCCCAGCTACGGGATGCGACGACGCGGATGAGCGGCGATCTGAAGTGGAACAAGATTTTCGGTGCGGGCCTGGCGACGGCGTTCGTCATCATCGGCGTCCAGCAGGTCGCAACGCATGTCTATGCGACGCACGCGCCTGAGAAGCCCGGCTATTTCGTCAACGCGCCTGAAGAGGCTGCTGCGGGCGACGAAGCCCCTGCCCTCCTGCCCGACTGGGGTACGGTCCTGCCCGCCGCCGACTTGGCCGCCGGCGAGGCCGCGTTCGCGCGCTGCAAGGCCTGCCACAACAACGCTGCGGGCGGCGCCGACGGGATCGGTCCGAACCTGTACGGCGTGGTCGGCGGTCCGGTCATGCACCGCGCAGGCTTCGCCTATTCGGACGCCATGACCAAACACAAGGGCGAGAAGCCTACGTGGGGCTATGATGAACTGGACCAGTTCATCACCGCGCCGCAGAGATATGTGCCCGGCACCAAGATGTCCTTCGCCGGTCTGCGTGACACCCCGACCCGCATCAATCTGATCGCCTATCTGCGCGCGCAGGGTTCGACCGGGTTCGCCATTCCGGCGCCGGATCCCGCGCGTCAGCCGGGCGCAGCGCCCGCTGCCGCCGGCGCCGCTGCTCCGGGGGCTGAAGGCGCGACCGCTCCCGATGCGGCCGCAGGAACTCCGGCTTCCGGGCCGACCGTGCCCGTCACCGGTCCCGCCGGAGCCTCGACCACCCAGGCAACGCCACAGGCGCCGCCGGCATCGACAAGCCAGGCGCCGTCCAACCACTAGACGGTTCGGTAAGTTCAACTGTTTTGGGAGGGCGGTTTTCGGACCGCCCTTTCTTTTGCGCGAGGCTACAAACGCCGGAAGACGGGCGGTGAAAAGCCGTCGGCGACATAGCGAGCCTCGGCCTCAGCCAGATCTTCGACGACGACGCGGCCGGCATGGCCGGTAGCGTGGATCAGGTGTTCGGCGTCGAGCGCCAGAGCGGAATGACCGGTCCAGCTCTGGCCGGTGTCTGCATGCAGCCAGATGACGAGATCGCCGCGTTGCAGCTCGCTGCGAGTGACGGCGACGCCCAGTTCGGCCTGTTCATCAGACCGGCGCGGTCCGGCAAGACCGCAGGCATAGAGCGCTTGTTGCACCAGCCCCGAGCAATCGGTGGCGCGCGAAGTGCGGGCGCCGAGTTCGTGAGGAACGTCGAGCATCCGTTCGGCGACCGCAACAGGATCGCGCTCGAACTCTCCGGCGATCATCAGGTCGTCGGCGGCGACGCCGGACCAGCCATGATGGATCAGGGCGTTCAACGGCAGGACCGCGCTGGTGGACGCGACACGGTGCGTGGCCAGAGGTGCACCGGGTCTGAGAGCGGCCCGGTCGATCCAGCCGACGACCCCGTCACGGCGGGCGCGACCCCAGACGCGGTCGGCTCCCTCTGCGGTGGTATGGCGGTCAAGCGCGTCGAAGGCTTCACCGAAAATGAGCTGGTCTATACGCTCGGAACCGGCGGCCTCAGCGAAGATGTCGGCGATGGGCACGCGGCCGTGCATCGGCAGCACGGCCTTGAAAGCCGGCGCGCGCACGAGCCCTTCGAGACCCTGTTCGGCCAGATCGGCACGAACGAGCCAGGAACGCTCAATGATGGCGGCGGATGCGTTCAAGCGAATCCCGACGTGCAAAGGCTCCTTGACGAGCCGGCCTCCACCATCGCCGAAGAAGCCGAAAGCGACGTTAACAGCCGCGACTTTTCCACCGGATTATAGCGGCATCTTGAAGCGTGGCCGCATCGTTCCCAGATCGATGTTGACCGAACGAGGGATGATTTTCGATGCGGCTGAGCCTGTTGGTGGGGATCCTCGCGACCGTGATTGTCTTTCCGGAAACGCCGATCGCGCGGACCTTGCACCGGCATCTGGTCGAGCGTGTTGCGCAAGGGATGAACCGGGTGCGGCTGGCTCACATCGTCTTCGGGGCGGCCCTGACCGCGATCGGCATGGTGTTCATTGTGGTCTTCGAGGGCGAGGGTCTCAGAGTGTTCGGCATGATGGCGCCGGAGGCCGTGAGCTGGTTTGCGATGTTCGACGTGGCGCTGTTCCTCGATGTCTTCGCCATGACATTGGCCCTCGCCGCCACGACCCGCCTGAAGGCTGCGCGAGACCAGATCATCGCCGGGATCAGGCTCGTTCCGGGCCATATTCGCTCAGCCCTGAGCAGCGGTCGGCGGCGGGCGCGCCGCGACAAGTCGACGACCGTGCGCCCGAAGCGCTCAGACGACCCCGACCCGTTCGGCGCGGGCTACGCCTTCGGGTAGCGGCGCTTGAGCATCTCGTAGCAGGCACGCATGGCCTGCGCCTCGCCGCCCTCGGGGTGTCCCGGCCGGGCGCGGCTGTTCCAGGCAAAGATGTCCATGTGCGCCCAGGCGCCGGTGGTCGGAGCGAACCTTTGCAGGAACAGGGCGGCGGTCACCGATCCAGCCTGAGCCCAGGCGGCGGAATCATTCCTGACATCGGCGATCTCGCTGTCGATTGAGGCCTTGTAGCCGGCCCACAGCGGCATCCGCCACAGGGGGTCGTCTACAGCTGCGGAGGCGCTGAGCAGGTCGGTCGCGAGAGCCTCATCGTCGGTGTAGAGCGGCGGCAATTCGGGCCCAAGCGCCACGCGAGCAGCGCCCGTCAGGGTGGCGAAATCCAGCGTCAGGTCGGGCGAGTGCTCGGATGCACGGGTCAGGATATCGGCGAGGATCAACCGGCCCTCGGCATCCGTATTGCCGATCTCGATGGTCAGACCCTTGCGGCTGTTCAGCACGTCACCGGGGCGGAAGGCGTCGGCCGACACGGCGTTTTCAACCGCCGCGACCAGCACCACCAGCCGCACGGCCAGACCCGCCGACATCACCAGCCGTGCGAGCGCCAGCGCATGGGCAGAGCCGCCCATGTCTTTCTTCATGTTGCGCATCCCGGCGGCGGGTTTGAGGTCGAGACCGCCAGTGTCGAACACCACGCCCTTGCCGACCAGCGCCACCAGCGGCAGGTCTGTCCGATCGAGATTCCAGCCGATCTCGATCACACGCGGCTGGCGATGCGGCGCAGCGGCGCGACCGACGGCGTGGACGGCCGGGTAGTTCTCTTCCAGCAAAGCCTCGCCCTCGATCAGCGAAATCGTGGCCCCTGCGCTCTCGGCGATCTCGCGAGCGATTGTCTCGATCTGCAGCGGGCCCATGTCGGCGGCGGGCGTGTCGACCATCTCGCGGGCCAAGGCACAGGCTGAGGCGATGGTCAGTGTCTCCGCGACGTCGACGCCGTCCGGCGCGACCAGATGCACCCCGCCCCGCTCGGGCCGGGCCTTGTAGCGATCGAATAGATAGGCCCCGAGCACAAACTGCAGCGCCGCAGCCCCGGCGTCGGCAGCCTCGACGCCTTCCAGCCTGTAGGTTCCGGCGGGCAATTTCGCAGAAAACGCCCGGAGCGACTTCGGATCGAAAGCTCCCCCCATTCCGAACAGAACTTCTGACAAGGCGCCGTCCTCACCTGCGACCAGAAGCATCTGCCCCGTCTTGCCGGTGAAGCTGTTGGCGGCGGCCCAGGCGGCGGCACGGCCTTCGAGGGTTGTGTCGTCGGCCACGAGACGAACCGGGACGGCGGCTTCGGCGGCGGAGATCAGGACGGGGGCGTGAGCAGCGGACATGGGGACCTCGAGACGAGCGGCGGATATTAACCAATGCTTGACGGCAAAGCGGGATTCTCGGCGCGATAGATTTCCACCGGATGCCTCCATGTCGCGCACGCACGCCGCCGCCGCAATCCTGATCAGCGCCCTGACGTTCACGGCGAGCATCGCCATGGCTGATGATCGGGGGGCTGATGATCGCGCATCGCAAACGGCTGCGACCGGCCCTGTGCCCGCAACGGCCCAGCAGCGCGCAGACAGCGAACGGCTGGACGCCGTGACGCGATCGGTGTTCTGGAACCGGGAGCGTGAGGTCAATCCGGCCGACCCGGTGGCAGGCGTGAAACTGGCGCAGGCCCTGCGTGAACTCGGCCAGTTCGATCAGGCCGCAGAGACTGCGCAATCCGTGCTGACCGTCCAGCCCGACAACGTCGAGGCCATGCTGGAACTGGGCAAGGATCACATCGCGCGCGCTCAGGGCTTCTACGGCATTGCGGCGCTGGAACAGGCTCGCGCGCTCGCCCCCCGCGACTGGCGGCCACTGTCACTGCTGGGTGTGGCCTATACCCAGGTCCGCCGCGAAGATGACGCTAAAGCCGCCTGGAACGAGGGCCTGCGCCTGTCGGCAGACAACCCCGAGATCCTGACCAACGCCGCTGTCGCGCTGATGACTGCCGGCAACCTGCCGGGCGCCGAAGGCCTCCTGCGCCGCGCCGTGGCCCAGCCCGCCGCCACCGCACGGATGCGGCTGAACCTTGCCATGGCGCTGGGCCTGCAGGGCAAGATGCCGGAAGCGGAACAGATCATCCGCCGCGACTTGCCGCCGGAACAGGCCGACAGCAATCTGCAATGGCTGCGATCCAAGGCGGCGCCGGGGGCGGTGATGCCGGCGTCGATGGTGGCTGATCCAGTGCAAGCGACGGGTTCGGCAACCGACCGGACGTGGAACTCGCTACAGGGCCAATAGGCGGCCATAGTAACTGCCTGTCATTTGCCGTGTTGTCAGGCGCGCGCTGGATGAACCCCATGACCGCCTTCCCAACTCGCGCCTACGACGCCTTCCTGTTCGACATGGACGGGACGCTGATCACATCCATCGCCGCGGCCGAGAGGGTCTGGTCGGCATGGGCCACACGCCACCGGCTTGACCTCGACGTCTTCATGCCGACGATCCACGGCGTCCGGGCGATCGACACCATCCGCAACCAGAACCTGCCCGGCATCGACCTGCAGACCGAAGTCGCCTGGGTCACGCGCAGCGAGATCGAGGATACCGACGGCGTAGCGGAAATCCCTGGCGCCATCGCCTTCGTCGCGACGCTGCCGCCAGAGCGCTGGGCCGTGGTCACATCGGCGTCTCCTGAGCTGGCCGAGGCCCGACTGCGGGCAGCCGGATTGACGCCGCCTCGCCTCGTGATCACCGCCCATGACATCGAACGCGGCAAGCCTGATCCGGAAGGTTTCCGGCTGGCCGCCGAACGGCTGGGTTTC
>DASVTM010000249.1:0-3689 GCA_036387575.1 Brevundimonas sp. | reverse complement strand
CATGTCAGGCGCGGCCAGCCCATCGCGCTGATCGGCACCGAACAGCTTCTGCCCGGCGGCGGCGCTCTCGACGAGGATATCCTGGCCAGCGTCGAGACGGAGTCGTCGATGCTGGCTGTCCAATTAGAAAGCCTCGAAGCGACGGCGCCTCTCGAAATTGCGACCCTGGTTTCGGAACGCGAACGACTGGTAACAGAGCGCAACGCCGCAGGCGCCCAGGCCGAGGCGGCCAAGGCCCGGTTGGGCCTTGCGCGAGAACGACTGGATACGGCCGAAGGCCTGGCGTCCCGCGGATACCTCGCTGGAGATCAGCTGCGCCAACGGCGCAGCGACGTGATCGCAATGGAGGAATCGCGGGCCAGCGCCACCGAACAGGTTCGAGGCTTGGGTGCGCAAATCTCGGGATTGGACGCCCGGATCGCCAAGGCGCCGCACGACGCCCGTGCGGCCCGGGCTCAGCTGCAAGGGAAGGCCTCTCAGTTGACTCAGACCCGCGCCCAGATCGCCGGGCGCAGGGGTTATGAACTTCGCGCGCCTTCCGACGGCCGGATCACGGCGCTCCAGGCCGGCTTGGGTCAGATCGTGGATCCGACGAAGCCTCTGATGACGCTGACGCCGATGAACGGTCGGTTGCGAGCCGAACTGTATGTGCCATCTCGCGCCATTGGGTTCATCCGCCCCGGCCAGCGGGTCCGCCTGCTGTATGACGCCTATCCCTATCAGAAGTTCGGGCCCGCTTGGGGGCGGATCATCGAGATATCGGCGACGGTCCTGGGGCCTCAGGAAATCGCGGCGGTCATCCAGACATCCGAACCTGTCTACCGCGTCGTGGCGCAGATGGACCGCCAGTCGATGCAGGCCTTCGGCGAGCCCCGGCCCCTTTCGGCCGGTATGGCCCTGACCGCCGATATCATTCTGGAGGAGCGCACCTTCGCGGAATGGCTCCTTGAACCTCTTCTGGCGATGCGTGGACGGACGCAGCAGCCACCGGAATCGGCGGCGTCATCCTGACAACGCCTCGGACCGGCTTTCCCGCGAAGCCGGTGGCGATCACGAGCGGGGGAGAAAGACAGATGCGTGAGCTGACATTGGATGAGATCGAGGCGGTTTCGGGCGGGGTGTCGCTGGCCGACCTCTGGAACGGTTTGAAAAGCGCGTTCAGCAGCGCCGGGGACTTCTTCGGCTTCGACGGCCACTTCGGCTATCAGGGTGGCGACGGGGGACTGAGCTTTGGCGGGTTTGGAAGTGCGGTCGGTGAAGCGGCCGGGTACGCCTGGGCCGCTCCCAATACGGCAATTGGACTGGTAATCGGAGGCTTGGGCTGGGCTTACGATCACACGTTCGGCGATCACGTTTCCGGCGTCGAAATCACCAACGGGGTGATCCAGTTTACCGACAATCCATTTCTGTCTTCTCCCGGCGATTTCAACGATGGAGCCATAACATTCGGCCACGTCCAGATATATGGAGACAATACGGCGAGTGCAGTTCACGAAATGCAGCACACCTATCAATACGAACAATGGGGGCCGTTCTTCCTGCCAGCCTATGTGTTGAGCGGCTTCGGCGCCATGATTCAAGGCGGAAGCTTCATCGGTTCAGGAAACTTCTTCGAATCCGGACCTTATAGCAATCCACCAACACCTTACTAAATAGAAGCCGCCTGAGCGGAACGATTTAACTTAGCTTCGGGAACAACGAGGAGTCTCGGATGAAAAAGTGTTATGCCTTGCTTTTGGGCCTGGTGACCGTAACTCTACTTCAGAGTTGCTCATCTGCGCCCAGATACGCGATGCGTAATTTGTCTTCGGCATCGATAGCGATCTTTGTCCCTGGAAAGGAAGGCGATCGAAATTCGACCTACGCAATGGCCGGGGCCAACTCCGTCTCAACTCCATTTGCTCTTCCCGTCGTACCTGGAACCTGGGCGATACGCGCGGGGCGTTGCGTCCACATCTATCCAACACCGCAATGGCAGAATCCCGGTGATACCGAACGTTCTCTCACGGTTGAGGAACGCAGGATCCTGGAGAACTGGCAACGCAATCTGGGGACGATATTGAACCTGTCGTTTTCCCAGGATGGCAAGGTCCGTGCCTACGCGAATGACAGTGGGGCAGAGGCCGGACATGAGATCGAGGCGGCGGGATTCCCCATGACACCCACATCCCGCTGCAGCTGATCAAGTCTCCGGAAAGCCAAACCTGAATCCTGATGATTCGACAAACTGAAGCCGCCGAATGCGGACTGGCTTGCCTGACCATGGTGGCTCGCCACCATGGTCAGGATATCGATCTGGCGACGTTGAGACGGCGGTTTCCCGTTTCCATCAAGGGGTCGACGCTGAAGTCGATCATGGAGATCGGCAGTGCGATCGGTTTGGGTTCGCGGGCCGTTCGCTGCGAACCGGACGACCTGTCCGACCTCAAACTGCCCGCGATCCTGCATTGGGGCATGAACCATTTCGTCGTCCTGAAGCGCGTCCGGGGCAACCGGCTCGTGATCCTGGACCCTGACGCGGGCGAACGACGGCTGACGCTGGGCGAATGCTCCGGATTCTTCACCGGGGTGGCCCTGGAACTGACGCCTACCGACCAGTTCGAACGGAAGCGCGACCGTCAGATCCTGAAACTGTCGACGCTGGTGCGCCTTTCGGGCTCGACGGTCGGGGTGCTGGTCCAGGCGATTGTCTTGTCCCTGGTCATCGAGGCCTTCGTCCTGGCCACGCCCTTCTACATGCAGCTGGTCATCGACGAAGTCGTTCTGAAAGGCGACGCCGATCTGCTGACCGCCCTGGCGGTGGGCTTCGCCGGGCTCGCGATCTTCTCGGTCGCGGCCACCGTCATGCGGGCGCTGACCCTACAGCACCTGTCCATCACCCTGGGGTTCTCCATGGGAGCCAATGTCTTTCATCACCTGATCCGCCTGCCGCTGGACTGGTTCCACAAGCGTCATACGGGCGATATCCAGAGCCGTTTCAGGTCCCTGCTCCCGATCCAGCAATTCATCTCCAACGGGGCCGTGACGGCCTTGCTGGACGGCGTTATGAGTCTGGCGACGCTGGCCCTGATGTTCCTCTACGCGCCGGTCCTGGCAGGCGTGGTCGTCGCCAGCGTCGCAATCTACACCGCCGTGCGGATCGCCAGTCTGGGCATCTCGCGACGTGTCGCGGGCGACTACCTGATCAATGACGCGAAAGAGCAGACGCGGTTCCTGGAGACGCTACGGGGGGCGCAGACGCTGAAACTGGCCGCCGCCGAACCCCAGCGCGAAAACCTTCAGCGCAACGCCATGGCGGCCACCCTGAAGTCGGGCCAGCGCGCCGCGCACGTCAATATCGGTTTCCAGGCCGTGTCTCAGGTGCTGTCAGGCCTGACTGATATCCTGGTGGTTTTCCTGGCCGCCCGCGCGATCCTCTCGGCGGAAATGACCGTCGGCATGCTGACCGCCTTTATGGCCTACAAGGGTCAGTTCTCCGGGCGCGTGATAAGCTTCGTCGAGAACATCATCAACTGGCGCCTGCTGGACGTGCAGCTTGAGCGACTGGCGGACATCGCCCTGACCCCGCGTGAGCCCAGGATTGAGGACGCCGAAACAGGCGGCGAACTCATCGGCCACATCGAGGCGCGCCGCCTGGTGTTTCGCTATTCCCCCGGCGATCCCGAGATCCTGAAGGGCGCCAGTTTCGA
>DASVTM010000248.1:0-2661 GCA_036387575.1 Brevundimonas sp. | reverse complement strand
GCCTCACCGGCCTGGTTGCTGCCGGGCGAACTCGGGATGTCGCGATCAGGTACAAGCCCGCGCCGACCATTCCTGCCGTAGCCAGCCACGCGCCGTGCGAGCCGGCCAGCACAGCCCCGGCCAGCAGCACCGCGCCGAGGATAGTCGCGGCGATGCGCCACTGGCCCCCTGCCCGACCGGAGTTGGTCAGTTTCTCGGATTGTCGGCCCAGCCGCACCAACGCCCAGACGGCGATCGCCGCCAACGCCAGCCAGATCAGACCCATGGTGAAGGCTTAGGCTGCCGCGTCCAGGGCGGGTTCCTTGGCGTCGAGCGAGGCCTGATCCAGACCCATGGCCAGCATCAGGCTGCGCATCTCCTGACGCGCAGCGACGTGGGCCAGCGACACGGCAACAGGGCGGATATCGTTGGACAGGTCGGCGACGGTCAGGCCGAACGGAAACAGCTCGCGATAGATGACCCGGTCGCGCAGGCCCGGCCCGACGCGAAAACCAACACGCTTGGCCAGCTTCATCATCCGCTCTTCGAGGCGGCGACGATTGCGGGCCTCGGCCACGGCCAGACGGTTGGTGACCACCAGCCAGTCGATCGAGGCGTGACGACCCTCGGTGATCGCACGGTGCTTGCGGGCTTCCCACACGCTCTCGGAATAGGTGGACGGCTTGAGCAGGTCGAGCGTCACCGGATCGACCTGACCCAGCATGTCGAAGTCGACGAAGCTGTCGTTCATCGGCGTGACGATCTGGTCGGCGCGACCGTGGGCGGCGCGAGACAAGGCTGTGTCCCCGCCCGGCGTGTCGATGACGATGATGTCTGAGTCCTGAGCCTGCAGATACGCGGCCTCGAAGATCGCCAACTGGTCTTCCTCAGACGCCTTGGCCAGCGCCTTGCCGTCGCCCATGTCGGGCTCGATCGGCATCGGCAGGGTGTGGCCGTTGGCTGCAGTCCATGCGGCGCGGTTGGAGAAGAAATGCGACATCGACCGCTGGCGCGAGTCCAGGTCGATGATCGCCACCCGGTGACCGGCATGCAGCAGACCGACCACGATGTGGATCGCCAGGGTGGACTTGCCCGCCCCGCCTTTTTCATTGCCGATGACGACGACTTGAGGCTGCGCCATGATGCGGTGACCTGTTGCTGGACGACGACTCACTCACGCGTCGTCAATGGTCGCCAGACTCGGGCGCCTTTAGACGAACGTCAACAAAGCGTTAACGCATAGCTGTGGACGGCGGCACGCCGCACGGGATGATGGGCGGCAGAATTCCGCGGCCAGCATCAGGTCCGCCGTGCGCACCATGGGTCGCTGATGGCCACGGCGCGGCAGATGGCGGTGGCCGCAGTCGCCGGCGCCGCAACCTTCAGCCGGGTCAGGGGGCGGCCGCCGACAGTGACTTGCTCGAACATCGGCGAGAGCCCGCTGAGCGCCTGACGCGCCGCGCCGTTGCTGACCCTCGTCCACGCAGACCGGGCCGAAGCCTCGCTGGAATAGGCGCCAAGCTGAATCAGCTGGCGGGGCTGGATCACCGTTTGAGCCGGACTGCGCCCTTCGACCTCACGGACGATGGCGCGTTGGGCAGTTCGCCCCGCCGATGCAGGCGATCCGGACAGGCGGTGGGAGACCTGCTGGACCACGGCGCGAGCCATCATCGGGGCAGCGGCTTCGGCGACGGCGGTGCTTTCCTCGCGGATGGTGCGGCGCAGTCCGTCCCGGGCGTCCCACAGATCGTGGGGATCCATGACCTCGACTCGCAGGCCTCTGGACGGTGGTTCGGAAGCCGCCGACGTCGCAGGTCGCAGATGCTGTTCCGCCGCTGTCAGCGTTGAGGGGACCGTGATGTTCCCCGGCGGGACTTCCCCCGACGCATCGAGCTGGATGTCGGCAACCTTGTCCGCAAGCGTTTCGAACCGGTGAGGATTGCTCTCGACCATGCCGCACGACGCCGTCGTGAGGCCGATCCCCGACAGTGCGAGGCAAACCAGGGCTGGACGAAGCATTCTGCCGGGCGTCATAAGCGCCACCCTAGGGACGAGGCTTTGAAGTCCGGTTCACGAACACGATTAAGGCGGAAGGTTAACGCAGTAACCATGGCTGAGAACCCCGAACCCCTCCCCATTGTGCGCACGGTTAGCGAACTGCGGGCCATCGTGCGCGAGTGGCGCCGTCAGGGACTGACAGTCGGCCTTGTCCCCACGATGGGGGCCTTGCACGATGGACACCTAACGCTCGTGCGTGAGGCGGGTTGCCGCGCAGACCGCGTAGTGGCGAGCGTGTTCGTCAATCCGACCCAGTTCGCGGCCCACGAGGATCTGGGGACCTATCCGCGGCAGGAAGCTCGCGACGCGGAACTCCTGAGCGGAGCCGGCTGCGCCCTGATGTTCGCCCCCACGGTGGCCGAGATGTATCCGGACGGCTTCGTCACTTCGGTCGCCGTCGGCGACAGGTCGAAGGGCGGTCCCTCTCAGGGACTGGAGGGCGACTTCCGGCCACAGATGTTTGGCGGCGTCGCCCTCGTGGTGTCGAAACTGCTCAATCAGGTGCAGGCCGATGTCGCGGTCTTCGGTGAAAAGGACTGGCAGCAGCTGATGGTCGTACGCCGCATGGTCGCCGATCTCGACATCCCGACGGAGATCGTCGGGGCGCCCACCCTGCGCGACGAC
>DASVTM010000247.1:0-2988 GCA_036387575.1 Brevundimonas sp. | reverse complement strand
GTCGGCTCTGCAGGCTGGGGCGTTGATCCCCTGTCGCCGATCTTCGTAGAAGGCGAAACTGGCGATCGCTCACCGGCTCCCGGACCGGCTGGCGACTATCCCGCCTACTATGCCGCCGTGGCTGAGGCGTTACGCGGTGACGGCCCCAACCCGGTCCCGCCGTCCGAAGCCCTACTCGTCATGGAAGTGCTGGAAGCGGGGATGCAGAGCAGCCGTGAACGCCGGGAAGTCCTGCTCTAGATCCCTGCATACCATTCGTAGCCCCGGTCTTCCCAGTAGCCGCCCTTACCGCCCTCGATCGCGTCGAAGCTTTCGACCGCCTCGATCCGCCGGATGTATTTGGCGTGCTTGTAGCCAAGCTGTCGCTCGACCCTCAGCCTGAGCGGCGCCCCGTGCGGGACTCTGAGGACTTCGCCGTTCATGTCGTACGCGAGGATGGTCTGGGGGTGATAGGCGTCGACCAGATCGATGCTCTCGTAATAGCGCGGCCCGTCTTCGGTCTGGGTCAGGGCGTCGAAGCAGTGGAAGACGATGTATTTCGCTTCGGGCTTCAACCCCGCCTCGTCCAGCAGGGCGGACAGCTTCGCCCCTGACCACTGGCCAATCGAAGTCCAGCCCTCGACGCAGTCATGCTTGGTGATCTGGGTTCGCGACGGCCTGGCCCGCAGGTCCCCCAGCGACAGGCTCAGCGGCCGCTCGACCAGCCCGCCAATCTCCAACCGATAGTGCGCGAAACTTCCTGCCTTGAGCGCCAGATAGTCCGCCGCCGCCGGGTCGATGGAGCCGTTGGGTTTGAAATCGCGGGATATGTGGCTGACGTCATACTCGGGAGCCAGAGCGTCACGAGGCAGGATCAACCGTTGCGCAGCCTTGGTCAGGCTTTCGGCGCTGACCAGCAATCGCGTCCCTAACTCTGCCCCACGATCACAGGCCGACAGCGCCATAACCCCCACCGTGGCCAGAGCCCGGGTCAGCCAGCCGCGTCGGCTGAAGCCATGCTCGCTCATGGCTTGTTCCCCGGCTCACCATCTTCTGGCTCAATCACATACCAGCCGGTGATCATCGCCCGCATGTTGTTCCAGAGCCCGGTCCAGATCACCAATCCAACATGGACGACGATGAACGCGATGATCAGTCCCGCTGAGATGAAGTGCAGCGTCCGCGCTGACTGCCTCCCGCCCATCAGGTTCAGCAGCACCTCGCCGATGGAGTTGAACCCCGGCGACATCGACAGGCCGGTGATCATCATCATCGGCAGCACCACCAGCACCACCGCCGCATAGGTCAGCTTCTGCAGCACATTGTAGCGCCGCGCCTCATCATCCTTGGCGAAATGGAAACGGACGTGCTCCTTCACCGACGGCCAGAAGCCCTTGAGATCGGACACCGTCGGCCAGATCCGCCGTTGAAACCGGCGGGTCAGGAAGCCGAATATCAGATAAGCGAGGCCGTTGAACACGAACAGCCAGGCGAAGAAGAAATGCCAGCGCCGTGCGTCGGCCAGATTGCGTCCCTGCGGGATCAACAGCCAGTCGGGAATGGTGGGGATGTTCAGGATCGGGTCGGCGAAAGTCGACCGTAGCCCCCAATATAGATGCGGATGGGCCAACAGGATGTTTGCGCCGCTCATAAGCAGCACGACCACGGCGACGACGTTGATCCAGTGGCTGATGCGGACCCAGGCGGGATGCCGATAGGTCGCGGTTCGACCACGGGGAAGGGGGCGGTCACCATGCGATGCCTGAACGGGAACGGCATCCTTGTCCGGAGTTTCGTCGAGGATCTGATCCGTCATCAAGGCCCTCACTGCGACTGGTTCAGGAGGTTACGCCGGGCAACGCCGCGAGGTTACCCCTATTCGTCTTCGCCAAACCGGGTGGCGACGAGTTCGTTCAGCGCTTCGATAGCTTCGGCCGCGTCCGAACCTTCAGCTGTGATGTCGACGCTGGAGCCATTGCCGGCGCCCAGCATCAGCAGTCCCATGATCGAGCGGGCGTCCACGGTGGTGCCGTCGCGCGTGACATGGATCTCGGCTTCGAAGCTGGAGGCCAGCTTGACGAATTTGGCCGAGGCCCGGGCATGAAGCCCTCGCGTGTTGCAGATGTTGGCGGTGGTCGATGCGTTGGGCATGGCGCCGGTTCCTACTTCTCGCCCGCCAAAACCCAGGAGGCGACGGAGATGTATTTGCGCCCGGCGTCCTGGGCGTGAGCGACGCAGGCTTCCAGCGTCTCACGGCTCCGCACGCTGGCGAGCTTGATCAGCATGGGCAGGTTCAGTCCGGCGATGACCTCGGCGTGGGTCTGTTCCATCACCGAGATGGCGAGATTGGACGGGGTGCCGCCGAACATGTCGGTCAGGAGGATGACGCCTGAGCCGTCGTTGACGGCGTCGGCGGCGTCGACGATGTCGCGTCGGCGGCGCTCCATATCGTCTTCGGGGCCGATGCAGATGGCCGCGACGCCTCGCTGAGGGCCCACGACATGCTCCATCGCCGCCAGGAATTCGGAGGCGAGACCTCCGTGGGTGACGATCACCAGCCCGATCATGAAGGCTTCACCAACACTACGCCCCCCGGCCGAAAAATGCGTCTGTCCGTCGGGAAGGGAGCCCCGACCGGACCGCAAGCCGGCCTAGATAGAGGAAACGCACAGGACTTTAAAGCGGTGCGACATCAAGCCCGCCAAGTGTGACCTTAAGGGCGGCGTGCAGTGTCTCCGGGGCCGAGGCTGCGCGGGTATCCAGGGTGATATGCGGAAGGATGGTCCCGGCGATGATTTCGATCGCCGGCTCGGGCAGCCGCTCAACCGATGCATGACCGCACGCCACCACCAGAACGATGCGAACTATTGGAAGGGGGGCGGATCGGATAATGCCTAGACCACGCGCTTCCAGCAGCCCGGCGATCCGTACTGGAGCTGTGGCCCAAACGACTCCTCCCGACGCCCAAACGTCGCAATAGTCGTCTGCGACCAGCCGCCAGCCTCGTTC
>DASVTM010000246.1:0-5478 GCA_036387575.1 Brevundimonas sp. | reverse complement strand
CCGTCGGCTCCGGCCCCGGCTGCTCAGCAACAAAGCGCTCAGATGCAAACGACGCCCGGCCTCGCCCGAGCCGACATCGAAGGCGCGACCCCGGCCGCGACGCCGGCGGCCGGACCTGCAGCACCTGCCGCCGGAACCGTGCCTTCAGGAACGCCCGCAGCGGGGACGCCTGCCGCTGCGATGAAGCCGAATGCAGGCATGATCCGGCTCCAGATCCTGCTCGACCGCAGCGCATTCTCACCGGGCCAGATCGATGGGCTTCACGGCGAAAACACCCGTCAGGCCATCGAGGCCTATCGCGAAGCCAACAACCTCGGCACGGGCGATGTCCCCGACGCCGCCCTGCTGCAGTCGTTGACCGCCACCGACGCCGGCCCGGTGACGCAAGACTATGTGCTGACGACTGCAGACGTCTCCGGCCCCTTCAGCCCGCCACCGACCGAGGACCTCAAGGCGCAAGCCGCCGCCGGGACCAACTACTCCACCGCGTTGGAACGGATCGCCGAGCGCTTCCACGTCTCCGAAGCCCTGCTTCAGACCCTGAACCCCGGCGTCAATTTCCAGTCGGCCGGCGCCCGCATCCTCGTCCCGGCCCTCAACATGACGCCGCTGGCCTCGGTCGCGCGCATCGAGGTGGACAAGAGCGCAAAGGCCATCCGCGCCTACGACGCCTCGGACAAGATGATCGCCTTCTATCCCGCCACGATTGGCAGCGGCGACAACCCCAGCCCGTCAGGCGAGGTCAAGATCAACGGTGTCGCCCGCGCGCCCGACTACACCTATGACCCCGCCAAGCTCAGCTATGGCCCCGGCGGCGATAAGGTCATTGTTCCGGCCGGTGCGAATAACCCGGTCGGTGCGGTGTGGATCGACCTCGACCGCCCCAGCTACGGCATTCACGGGACGCCCGATCCGACCAAGATCGGCAAGAGCGCCAGCCACGGCTGTGTCCGCCTGACCAACTGGGATGCGCAACAGCTCGCCGCAGCCGTCAAGCCGGGCGTGATGGTGCGCTTCGTCTAGCGGCTAGTGGGTGACGCCGCCGAACGGGGTGCCGTCCCACAGGTCGCAGTGGTGACGATCGAAGAAGGTCTCGTCCATTCGATCTCCCTGAGGGTCGAACACCTTCAGCGGCGCGCCGTTGGCGGCCACAGCGGGCCATTCCGCGTCGAACTCTGCTCTCCCAAAGCTCGCCCACGCGTCGCGCATCCGACGCGCCAACGCGGCCTGCTCCGGAGTGAACTTGCTCGGGTTTGCAAAGGCCCACGGCCGCCCGAACACATAGGTCGCCTCCGCAGCATGATAGGCCCCCATGTCGTACGGCAGCAGAAAGCGGGGCACGACGATCGGCGCATGCGGATCGACGAACTCGTAGCCGTACGTCGGGACATATTTCGACAGCACCCGCCGCAGAGCCTGCGACGGACAGGCGAACCTCTGGTCGGTGAAGCTGCGCGCCATCGTCAGGCCGGGACCTTCGGCGCCCACCGGATAGCGCGACAGCACGCGCCCACCTTCGGCGCCGTACATCCAGCGCGTCTCGTCGTCGTAGCGAGCCATGTCCTTGACCTCGACCGCGAACAGCCGCCCCTCATCCGCGTTGGTGCCGACTATGACGGGGGTGCGGATGAAGTCCCCGGAAGCGAAGGCCGTCGCCGGGCTGATCGGAACCAGAGCGTCGCCATATACGGGGCCCCAGGAACCCGGACCATTCAGCCCGCCGCGTGTTGAGCGGGTCTTGGCGATCTTCTTGTTCGAGGTGGCGCGCAGACAGGCCACGGCGTCCGGTTCGGCACAGCCCAGCAGGTGAGCGAAGCTGGGTCCAGCCTCGGCAGCCACCGCAGCGCTGTTCAGAGACGACGGCTCCAGACACGGCCCGCTCTGGAGGATGACCCGGTTCCAAAGGCCTTGCGACGACGGCGCCGCCATCAGGTAGCAGGCGCTCCAGGCCCCGGAGCTTTCTCCGAACAGGGTGACGTCCGCCGGATCGCCACCGAAAGCCGCGATATTGTCGCGAACCCAGCGCAGCGCCGCCTGCTGGTCCATCAGACCCCAGTTGCCGCCAACGCCGTCAGCCTCGGCATCGAAGCCCGGATGAGCCAGCCAGCCCAGAGCGCCGAGACGGAAGTTCAGCGTGACCACAACCCGGTCCTGCTCGACCGCCAGCAGACTGGGGTCGTAGTTGGCGCCCGCGCCGATGGTGAAGGCGCCGCCGTGGAGATAGACCATGACCGGGCGCGGCTTCGCGGGCTCTCCGGCCGGCGCATAGATGTTGAGGTAGAGGCAGTCCTCGCCTCCAAAGACGATCCCGCCACCGCCGCCGAGGATGGCGCGACGCCCAAGCGCCTGGGTGCAGTCGCTGCCGATGCGGGAAGCGTCGCGGACACCGTCCCACGCTGCGACAGGTCTCGGCGCCCGCCAACGCAGATCGCCCACCGGTGACGCGGCATAGGGAACGCCGAGAAACGCGCGCACGCCCTTTCCGTCGATCCCGCGCAAGGCGCCGGATGGGGTGGCGACTATGGGTCTACTGAGATCGGACGCCATCCTCACCCGCTCCACTGTACCGGGATGCAGAGCGCACCCCGAAAGCAGGGTGCCGAACAGGATCAGGAGAACGGAACAGGCGGTGCGGATCATCCGGCTCCCAACGTGTGGAAAATGGTCAAGGTTGCTGTCGCCCAGCAAAGCAAAACGGCCCCGGAGATTGCTCTCCGGGGCCGCTCTGTACGCTTACTGTCTATCTTCGCTTTTAGGCGATGATCTTGGCGACCACGCCGGCGCCGACGGTGCGGCCGCCTTCACGGATGGCGAAGCGCAGGCCCTGGTCCATAGCGATCGGAGTGATCAGTTCGACGTTCAGCTCGGCGTTGTCGCCGGGCATGATCATTTCGACGCCTTCCTTCAGGTGAACGATGCCGGTCACGTCCGTGGTGCGGAAGTAGAACTGAGGGCGATAGTTCGTGAAGAACGGCGTGTGACGGCCGCCTTCTTCCTTGGTCAGGATGTAGGCTTCGGCGACGAACTTGGTGTGCGGGGTGATCGAGCCGGGCTTGCAGAGAACCTGGCCGCGCTCGACGTCTTCACGCTTGGTGCCACGCAGCAGCACGCCGACGTTGTCGCCCGCTTGACCCTGGTCGAGCAGCTTGCGGAACATTTCGACGCCCGTGCAGGTCGTCTTCTGGACCGGACGGATGCCGACGATTTCGACTTCTTCACCGACCTTGACGATACCCTTTTCGATCCGGCCGGTGACGACCGTACCGCGACCCGAGATCGAGAACACGTCTTCCACCGGCATCAGGAACGGCAGGTCCAGAGGACGGGCCGGTTGCGGGATGTAGGCGTCGACGGTTTCCATCAGGGCCAGCACGCGTTGCTCGCCGATTTCCGGGTTCACGCCGTCGGTCGCGGCCTTGGCCGAACCCATGGTGATCGGAATGTCGTCACCCGGGAACTGGTAGGACGAAAGCAGCTCGCGCACTTCCATCTCGACCAGCTCGAGCAGCTCGTCGTCGTCGACCAGGTCGACCTTGTTCATGAACACGACCAGAGCCGGCACGCCGACCTGACGGGCCAGCAGGATGTGCTCGCGGGTCTGGGGCATCGGGCCGTCGGCGGCCGAAACCACCAGGATCGCGCCGTCCATTTGAGCCGCGCCGGTGATCATGTTCTTCACATAGTCGGCGTGGCCTGGGCAGTCGACGTGCGCATAGTGACGGGCAGCCGTCTCATATTCCACGTGCGCCGTGTTGATCGTGATGCCGCGAGCCTTTTCTTCGGGCGCTGCGTCGATGTCGGCGTAGTTCATCGCCTTGCCGCCGCTGGCCTTGGCCAGAACCATCGTGATCGCCGCCGTCAGCGTCGTCTTGCCGTGGTCGACGTGACCAATCGTGCCGATGTTGCAATGCGGCTTGTTACGTTCGAACTTTTCCTTGGCCATTTTCTTCTCTCCGTCCCCTGAAAAGGGGGCATTATTTCTGGATTTTCAGGGGTCCGGACGACCCTCGGGATCGTCCGGGATTAGGTGGGTTTAGGCGGAATACTTCTTGATCACTTCGTCGGCGACGTGTTGCGGCACCGGTTCGTAGTGGTCGTACTGCATGGTGAACTGGGCGCGGCCCTGTGACATGCCGCGAAGCGTGTTCACATAGCCGAACATGTTGGCCAACGGGACGAACGCGTTAACGACCGTAGCGTTGCCGCGCATGTCCTGACCCTGGATCATGCCGCGACGACCGTTCAGGTCGCCGATGACCGAACCGAGGTAGTCCTCGGGGGTCACGACCTCGACGGCCATGATCGGCTCGAGCAGCTTGGGAGCGCCCTTTTCCTTCAGTTCGCGGAAGGCGGCGCGGGCCGCGATTTCGAACGCCAGCACGCTGGAGTCGACGTCGTGGTATTTGCCGTCCGTCAGGCTGGCCTTGAAGTCGATCAGCGGGAAGCCGGCCAGCAGGCCGCCGTCCTTGATGGAGTTCAGACCCTTTTCCACGCCCGGGATGTATTCCTTGGGAATGGCGCCGCCGACGATCGAGTTCTCGAACACAAAGCCCGAGCCGGGTTCGCCGGGTTCGAAGGTGATCATGACGCGGGCGAACTGGCCCGTACCGCCGGTCTGCTTCTTGTGGGTGTAGTCGATGTCGACCTTGCGGCCGAGCGATTCACGATAGGCGACCTGCGGTGCGCCGATGGTGGCTTCGACCTTGTAGGTGCGCTTCAGGATGTCGATCTTGATGTCGAGGTGAAGCTCGCCCATGCCCTTCAGGATGGTCTGGCCCGACTCGTGGTCGGTCGAGACGGTGAAGGACGGATCTTCCGAAGCCAGCTTGGCCAGGGCGACGCCCAGCTTTTCCTGGTCGGCCTTGGTCTTGGGTTCGACCGAGATCTCGATGACCGGGGCCGGGAATTCCATCTTCTCGAGGATGACGGGCGACTTCAGCGGATCGCACAGGGTGTCACCCGTGCGGGTGTCCTTGAGGCCAGCCAGAGCGACGATGTCGCCGGCATAGGCTTCCTTGACGTCTTCACGGTTGTTCGAGTGCATCTGCAGCATCCGACCAACGCGCTCACGCTTGTCGCGCGACGAGTTCAGCAGGTTCTGACCGGTTTCCATCTTGCCCGAGTATAGGCGGCAGAAGGTCAGCGAGCCGACGAACGGGTCGTCCATGATCTTGAATGCGAGGATCGACAGGGGCTCGTCGTCCGAGGCGCGACGCACGACGGGTTCTTCGGTCTTGAAGTCGATGCCGGGCGTAGGCGGAATGTCGAGCGGCGAAGGCAGGTAGTCGACGACGGCGTCGAGCAGCGTCTGCACGCCCTTGTTCTTGAACGCCGAGCCGCACAGGATCGGATAGAAGGCGCCGGTCAGCACGGCCTTGCGGATGCACTTCTTCAGCACTTCGATCGAAGGCTCGACGCCGTCGAGGTAGGCCGTCATGGCATCGTCATCCATCTCGACGCAGGCCTCGACGAGCTTGA
>DASVTM010000245.1:0-4175 GCA_036387575.1 Brevundimonas sp. | reverse complement strand
CCACCACGTCGGCAGTCTCGACCATCCGCTTGAACAGCGCCTTGCCCTCATCGGCCTTGAGATTGATCGTGATCGAGGTCTTGCCCGAGTTCTGAGCCAGGAATGACGCGCCCATCAGGTCGTCGACAAGCCCCTGATCGGCGCCCAGCACCCGCGCCAGATCGCCTGTCCCCGGGGTCTCGATCTTGATGACCTCGGCGCCGAGCAAGACCAACTGATACGTACAGAACGGCCCTGCCAGAACGTTGGTCAGGTCAAGCACGCGAACGCCAGCGAGGACTGGTGGCAGTCCTCCGGCCGATGTCGATACGACTTCCCCGACAGCGCTCATCGGCGGATGAAGGGATTGGGCACGTCGAGGTCGCTCGACATCCAGACGGTCTTGGTTTCGAGGTATTCCTTGATCGCGTCGGGGCCAGACTCGCGACCGATGCCCGAATCCTTGAAGCCGCCGAAGGGCGAGGTGAAAGACGTGGCGCGGTAGTTGTTCACATAGACGGTGCCCGCCTTGAGCTGGTCCGACATCTTCATCGCGCGCTTCAGATTCTGGGTCCAGACGCCGGCGGCAAGGCCGAAGCGGACGTCGTTGCCGATGCGAATGGCGTCGTCCTCGTCCTTGAACGGGATCACCGACAGGACAGGTCCGAAGATCTCTTCCTGCGCAATACGCATGTCGTTGCGCACGTTGGTGAAGATGGTCGGTTCGATGAACTGGGGGCCGAGGTCGGGACGGCAGTTGCCGCCCATGGCCAGGGTCGCGCCCTCTTCCTTGCCGAGCTCGATATAGCCCATGATTTTGTCGAACTGCGGCTTGGTGGCAACCGGACCGATCTGGGTGTCCATCTTCGACGGATCACCGAGCTTGGCGGCAGAGACGAAGTCGATCAGCCGGGCCACGAAGGCGTCATGGATCGTGTCCTGCACCAGCAGCCGCGAACCCGCCTGACAGCTCTGGCCAGTGGCCGCAAAAATGCCGGAGACGACGCCCTTCACGGCCTGATCGAGATCGGCATCGTCGAACACGATGTTGGGCGACTTGCCGCCCAGCTCCAGAGTCACCGTCTTGCGGCTCTTCGCCGCCAGCTCATAGATGCGCCAGCCGATCTCGCCGCCCGTGAAGCCGATATGGGCGACGTCCGGATGGGTCACGAGGGGCTCGCCGACCTCCGCCCCGAAGCCGGTCACGACGTTGACGACGCCCTTGGGAAAGCCCGCCTCTGTGAACAGCGCCGCGACTTCCAGCATCGACGCCGAGGTGAACTCCGACGGCTTGACGACGGCGGTGCAGCCGGCCGCAAGGGCAGGGGCCAACTTCCAGCTCGTCAGCGTCAGCGGCGAGTTCCACGGCGTGATGATGCCGATGACCCCCTTCGCCTCATACTTCGTATAGGCGAACACCCCCTGCTTGTCGGTGGGGATGACCGCGCTCTGAATCTTGTCCGCCAACCCGGCGTAATAGTGGAAATAATCTCCGACATAGCGGGTCTGGGACACGACTTCGGCGGCCAGTTTGCCATTGTCCCGCTGCTCGATCTCGGCGATCCGCGGCGCATGTTCGATCAGCAGATCGGCGAAACGACGCATCAGCCGTCCCTTTTCGCTGGGCCGCAGTTGGCCCCATTCGCCTTCGAACGCCGCCTTGGACGAGGCCACTGCAGCGTCGACATCGGCGGCATTGCCCTGCGCGACCATGGTCCAGGTCTCGCCCGTGTAGGGGTTGTCGCTGGGGAAATAGGCGCCGGACGACGGCGCCGTTTCAGCCCCGTCGATAAAGTGTCCGTAGTGGCGAAGGGCAGGAGCCATTGGTCTCTCTTGAGGACGCCGGGAGCGCGTCACGCGCTGCCCGTTTCAGTCATGTACTAACTATTACATTTATTGCCAAGGGCCGTTTAGATTTATCCTGGGATCGCGCTCATCAAGGCCCGTCGATGTCGACTAAAAGGGCCTCAAGCGCTTCTCGCGCCATGCGAATCCGGTCCTCGTCAGACAGGACTTCACTCAGCGCCGCATTGGGAATTTCGATGGCCAGAGGTGTGCTGGCGGGAAGGTGCCTTAGCAGGCCCTTTAGATCGACACTTCCATCGCCGGGCAGCAGGCGGGCTGCTCGAGCGGTGTGGATCAATCCATCGGCCCGTGAAGGAGCCACGGCGGGGGCGTCCGCGATCTGGGCGAAATGGAACCATGACGGCGGCAGACCCGCGAGGTCGGATACGTCGCAGCCGGACCGATCGAAATGCAGACTGTCGATACACAGGCCGCTGTTGGGCCGGTCGACGGCCCGCAACAACGCCGTTGCGCTCTTCAGGTCGCGCATGTCTGTCCAGGTCAGGAACTCGATGTCGCTGGTCAGCCCATAGCGACCGGCCAGATCACAGAAGGCCGCGTAGCTGGCCGTCACGCGGCTGAAGTCCGGATCATGGGCCTGGGTCAGGACATGCTGCGCGCCAAGCTCCGCCGCCGCCGCCAGCATCGGCTCGAAGGACGCCACGTCGAAACCCGGAACCAGTTTGACCAGTTCGACGTCCAGAATGCCGACGCCGGTCTCTTCGATAGCGGCGCGTGTCTCGCGAAAGAACGCTCTGTCCTCGGTCAACGGCCACACGTGTTCGTTTGGGGTGACCTGGGTCATGCGGACACCAACGGCGTCATAACCCGCACACGCTGCGAGCCGGATCAGTTCCGGGGGCGAGGCATGCAGGACCGTAAGGTGCGCCAGCGAAAGCTGGCGTCGCGGCCTGTCTGCAAACCCGACTTCGGCGGTTGCGCTCAATTGCGTTTCCCCGGGCTCGGGGCAGCGGCGGCGGCCGGCTCGAGATTGGCTTTCACCCCCGAGGCGAGGCGATTGCCCCTTACTCCCCCGGTGTCGATCCAGACGGAGTCTGCGTCGATGCGGCGATCAATGACCTGGGTGGCCACAGGAGCCGCAATGATGCCCAGGACGAAAAGGCAGGCTCCGACAAGCAGCGCCCGATGCGCCGGACCGGGCAGGCGGTTAGGGCGGACGCTCATTTTCGCGACTCCTTGGTCGGCACGATCGCCGACGGCTTGTTCCTCCGCAGCAGGAGCATTTCGCTCTTCTCACTGATCCGCACGAACGTAGAACGTACTGGATATTACATTTTTATCGAATGGCAAATGCCCGCCGGGACTGGGTTCTGAAAGCATCGAAAGAGTCAAAGGGACGCCACGGGGCATCGCCGCGTTGACATGTACCATTTCGTCCGTAAGGATCATGGCACAAATGAGCTCGGGCAGGGTCGCGCGCCGTCAGGCGAGTGCACCTCATGTCCGGCCGGGAGTTGAGACAAAGCTTTTTCGACCGATCCGATGTGTGCGCGTCCGATTTTCGGCGCGTGTCCGTGCGATCCTAGAATGTACGAACCAGAACGAACAGCCCGACAGGCCGGAGGAAATCCGGTCGTCGTATTAAAAGCCCCAGGGGAAGACACGTCATGAAGACACCATTCAACAACGATCGGTCGACGCTGATGGCGCGCCTGATGTGCGGTACGATGTTCGCGGTCGCTACGCTCGCTGTCGCCATGCCCACCGTCGCCCAGACGGCCCGACCAGCGCCGGCTCCGCAGTCGGTCGAAGAAGCCCGGGTTCAGGCTGATGAGGCTCAGGAAGCCGCTCAGGTCGATGATGTCGTCGTTACTGGCACCAGCATCCGGGGCGTCGCACCGGTCGGATCCAACGTGATCAGCGTTACGCAGGAAGACATCCAGAAGACGGGCGCCCAGACAGTCCAGCAACTACTGAAGAGCGTTCCTCAGGTCACGGGCTTCAACAATGCCGGTCAGGGCGGGTTCGGCAGCGCCGATGGATCCGGGACCAACGCGCCGACCATCCACAGCCTTGGGGCGTCCGCCTCAAACAACACTCTGATCCTGATCGACGGCAACCGGGTCGCTCCGACCGGCCTCAACCACGCGCTGTCAGACCCTTCGATCGTGCCGCCAATCGCGCTGGAGCGCGTCGAGGTGCTGCCCGAAGGCGCATCCTCGGTCTATGGCTCGGACGCCGTCGCGGGTGTGCTGAACTTCATCACCCGCCGCCGCTACGACGGGTTCGAAGCCACCGCCCAGGTTGGGTTCGGCGACGGCTACAGGACCTATAGCGGCGGGCTGATCGCCGGGACCGCTTGGGACACCGGCTCGGCCTTCGTCGCCTAC
>DASVTM010000244.1:0-4151 GCA_036387575.1 Brevundimonas sp. | reverse complement strand
GTTCCGATAACGCAAGGAGGAGTCTACGCCTGTCTTGGCATGGCGCCATTCAGACATATTTCACAAAACCGTGCTTCGCCAGTGCAGCATCGCACACGCGAGATAGCGCCGTGATGGGTGGGTTCGATCAGGCGCGGGCGGTCCGCCGCAGGCGTTTGCGGATGCGCTTCAAAGGGCCCTCATTGCGGCGCATCACCAGTTTCTCGGCCCGAAGCGCCTGCTGCCAGAACACCGGCGCGAACTCCGGGTTTTTGCGCAGCAGGCGGCGGAAGGGATAGACCCATTTTGGCCGTGCGTACTGAGCGCGGATGAACTGACGTTTCGCCCAATAGGAACTGCGCAGGATCAGCACCAATCCCAGTGCGATGACCGGCACGCCGCCGGGACCCGGCAGCGGCGCGATCAAGATGCCGAGGACGACGACCAGAACGCCGGCGACCATCAGCGCGCTGCGCTTGAGGGCGCGCAACGGATCGCGCGGACGCGGCTGGTACTCTGGCAGGGCGGTTGCGAAGGTCACGGGACGTCCAGATGGAGAGGTAGGCTGATACGACAACGTCACCGGGGTCATCCGGGTCCACGATCTGGGCAAGAAGCTTCGACCGTGACGACCTTGTCACAGCAACGTTTACAGTCTGCTTCCGTGTCTGAACCGAGGCTGAAGGGTGAAGCTTTTGTAAGCTTCCGCAGGCGCATGCGAGCCGTGTCCGCACAGACACGGTTAAGCCGGAAATCAGCCGAACTTGATACCGGCCAAGCGTTCCGATGCGGTCCAGAGCCTGGCCGCGACCTCGGCATTCTGAGCCTGCGAACTGGCTCTGGCAGGCCCGGGCGGCCCCTTGATGTCTTGCCAGCCCTGAGGCCCATAGTACCCGCCGGGGGTCACGTCAGGCAGGGTGGCGGCCATAAGCGTCGACAGTGCGCCTTCAGCCGCCGAATGACCCACGAAGCCCTCGAGCACGCGCGTCATCGCCGTGTACAGAGGGCCGCCGCCCGCCGCCGGGCCATTTGCGACAAGATTCGTATGGGCAAAGCCGGGATGCGCTGCGACGCTGGTCAGGCCCCACCCGTTCGCATCGCTGCGCCGCTGCAGTTCAATGGCGAACATCAACATCGCCAGTTTCGATTGCTGATAAACGGGCCACGCCTTGTAGCTGGTTTCATAATTCAGATCGTCGAGGTGGATGCGCCCGCCCTTGTGCGCGATGCTGGCCAACTGAACCACGCGCGCCTTGCCCGCCCTCAGCGCGGGCAGCAGCCGTGCCGTCAGGGCGAAGTGGGACAGGTAGTTGACGCCGAACTGCATCTCGAACCCGTCTGCTGTGGTCTGGCGCTTCGGCAAGGCCATGACGCCGGCGTTGTTGATCAGAAGGTCGATAGCCCGGCCTTCAGCCAGCATCTCGTCGGCGAAATCCTTCACCGAGGCCAGGCTGGCCAGATCCACCTGCTCGAACCAGACATTCGCCGCCGGATGGCGTGCCCGGATCAAGGCTGCGGCGTCACGCCCCTTGGTGGGATTGCGACCGACGAGAGCGACCTCGGCGCCCGCGCCCGCCAGTCCCAGCGCCGTCTCCAGCCCAAGTCCGCCCGTCGCGCCGGTGACGACGGCGAGTATGCCTGTGAGGTCGGGGATGTCGTTGAGCGTGAAAGAGGCCATGCCGATCATGTCGGCATGGCCTCTGACTACCGCAAGGCTTTAAGCCCTACTCCGCCGCGATGTTCGTGCCTTCGGGCGCGGTCCAGCGCAGCACCGGTGAGCGGGCGGCGCGGGTCTCGTCGAGGCGTTTGAGCGGCGCATGGAACGGCGCGCCCTTGAAGCGGTCGACGTCGCCGGCTTTTGCGGCCTCGGCCAGCAGGCGCATGGCGTGGATGAAGCGATCCAGTTCCTGTTTCGATTCCGTCTCGGTCGGCTCGATCAGCATGGCGCCGTGGACGACCAGCGGGAAATACATGGTCATCGGGTGGAAGCCCTCGTCGATCATCGCCTTGGCGAAGTCGAGCGTGGTGATGTCCGTGCCCTTGAGCCATTCGTCGTCGAACAGGGCCTCGTGCATGCACGGGCCCTCGGGGAAGGCCGGCGACATCAGGTCCGACAGGCGGGCCTTGATGTAGTTGGCGTTCAGGACAGCGTCCTCGGCGACCTGACGCAGGCCATCAGAGCCGTGGCTCATCATGTAGCTGAGCGCGCGGACGTACATGCCCATCTGGCCCTGGAAGGCGCACAGGCGACCGAAGGCCTGAGCCGCGTCGCCTTCTTCGCGTTCGATCAGCGAATAGCCGTTGTCATCGTGCACGACCCATGGCGCTGGAGCGAATGGAGCGAGAGCTGCCGACAGCACGACCGGACCCGCGCCCGGACCGCCACCGCCGTGGGGCGTCGAGAAGGTCTTGTGCAGGTTGATGTGCATGGCGTCGACGCCGAGGTCGCCCGGGCGGACCCGGCCGACGATGGCGTTGAAGTTGGCGCCGTCGCAGTAGAAATACGCGCCCGCCTCATGCGTCAGGCGGCTGATCTCGAGGATGTCGCGCTCGAACAGGCCGCAGGTGTTGGGGTTGGTCACCATGATGGCGGCGACGTCGTCGCCCAGCTTGGAGGCCAGATCGGCGACGTCCACGCGGCCATCTTCGGTCTGGGCGACCTCGACGACCGTGTAGCCGACGAAGGCGGCCGTGGCCGGGTTGGTGCCGTGGGCCGAGGTCGGCACCAGCACCTTGCGTCGCTTGGCGTGCTCGCCCGAGGCCTCGTGGGCGGCGCGGATGGCCATCAGACCGCACAGTTCGCCGTGAGCGCCGGCCTTGGGCGACAGGGCCACGGCCGGCATACCGGTCAAGGTCTTGAGCCAATGGCTGAGGGTATCCATCAGCTCCAGCGCGCCCTGCACCGTTGAGATAGGCTGCAGCGGGTGGATGTCGGCAAAGCCCGGCAGGCGCGCCATCTTCTCGTTCAGACGCGGGTTGTGCTTCATCGTGCACGAGCCGAGCGGATAGATGGCCAGGTCGATAGCGTGGTTCTTTTGGGACAGACGCACATAGTGGCGCATCGTCTCGGGTTCGGAGAGGCCCGGCAGGCCGATCGGATCGCGGCGGATCAGGTCGCCCAGATCGGAGCCGTCTGTCGTAGGTTCGGGCAGATCGACGCCGGTCTTGCCCCAGCCGTCGCGTTCGAAGATCAAGGCTTCGTCCTGCAACAGACCACGCGCGCCGGTGAGGGTGGCGGGCTTGGATTGCACGGCGTTCGGAGCGGTCGGGCGGCCGACGGTGTTCATGGTGCTCATCGTCATGTTCCTCAGGCGGCCAGGACTTTGGAAAGGGACTTCACGAGAATCTGGATATCGACATCCATCGTCGTCTCGGTCGCGGCGACCAGCAGGACGTCATCCATTCCCGCCTCGGGCGCGAGACGGCTGTAAGGCACGCCCGCCAGCACGTGATGGTCGGCCAGGGTGGACACCACCTCGGCGGCGTTCTTCGGCAGGCGGATCGCGAACTCGTTGAAGAAGCGCGTGGTCAGGATCTCGACGCCCGGAATAGCTGCCAGCGCATCGCGGGTGGCCAGCGCCTTCTCGTGGTTCAGCAGGGCCAGTTTGCGCAGGCCGGTTTCGCCGAGCAGGCTCATGTGGATGGTGAAGGCCAGGGTGCAGAGGCCGGAGTTGGTGCAGATGTTCGACGTCGCCTTGTCGCGGCGAATGTGCTGCTCGCGCGTCGACAGCGTCAGAACGAACCCGCGCTCGCCGTCGGCGTCCACAGTCTCGCCGGTCAGACGACCGGGCATCTGGCGGATCAGTTTCTCACGGCAGGCGAACAGACCAACGTAGGGTCCGCCGAAGTTCAGGGCGTTGCCGATCGACTGACCTTCGGCGGCGACGATGTCGGCCCCCATCTCGCCCGGCGACTTGAGCAGGCCCATCGACACGGCCTCGGTGACCACGACGATCAGCAAGGCGCCGGCGGCGTGGGCCGCCTCGGCGATCTTGGTCACGTCGGTGGCGGTGCCGAACACGTTCGGGGTCTGGACGACGACGCAGGCCGTGTCCTTGTCGATGGCGTCGATGACGGCGGCTTCGGCGTCGATCGCGGCGGCCAACGCCTGGGTTTCGACGCCCACGGCGTGGACGACGGTCTCGGTGGCCCGGACATAGTGCGGATGCACG
>DASVTM010000243.1:0-2346 GCA_036387575.1 Brevundimonas sp. | reverse complement strand
CCATCGGAATGGACGCTAGAAAAACTCTCATAACAGGCTCCACCGGCCTCGATCGGTAGGCTGGGCCTGTCCGTGGGTCGTGTCAGGACACTCGACTTATGGGCCGCGCTGCACAAACCAGATTGTCTTTGTCGCGGTGATAGGATTTCTAACGGCCATGGCCAGACCGTTGCTCCCCCTGAATGCCCTGCGCGCCTTCGAAAGCGCAGCGCGAAACCTCAACTTTTCCCGCGCTGCGGATGAGCTGGCGGTCACACCCGGGGCCGTCAGCCAGCAGATTCGCTTGCTTGAGGACATCGTCGGCGGACCCCTGTTCAAGCGCGAGGCCAAGGGCCTGCAACTGACCGATTTGGGGCGAGGCGCCGTGCCTTTGCTGCGAGAGGGTTTCGAGCGGTTGATGGACGCCTCGTCGTTATTGCGTGAGCCGCCGCGCAAGAAACAGGTCTCGATCAGCGTCGCGCCGTCGTTCGCCTCGAAATGGTTGATGCCACGCATGGACGACTTCCATGCGGTCCATCCCGAGATCGAGGTCTGGATCTCCGCCGACATGGAACCCGCGACGCTGGGCGAGGGCGGGGCCGATCTGGCGGTGCGTTACGGTCCCGGCGATTACCCGGGCCATGTGGTCGAGCGGTTGATGCTGGAGACCGTCCTGCCGGTCGCCGCGCCGTCGCTGATGAACGGCAAGCATCCGATCCGCACGCCCGCCGATCTCGTCCATCACACCCTGCTGCACGACATGTCCGAGGACGGCGATCCCAGCCGGCCGGACTGGGCCATGTGGCTGAAGGCCCGGCGGGTTAAGCATCCCGACCCCCGGCGCGGGCCTCGCTTCAATCAGGCCAGCATGGTCATCGAGGGGGCTCTGGCCGGACGGGGTATCGCGCTCGCCAAGCGGACACTGGCTCAGGCCGATCTCAGCGCGGGGCGACTGGTCGCGCCGTTCGCCGACGGCAGCGAGGCTGTCGGCTTCGCCTATCACGTGGTTTTGCCGAGGGACCGGCCCGCTTCGCCGAGCGCCGTCGCCTTCGTGGACTGGCTGAAGCAGCAGGCCGTGCATCACGACAACAGCATGGGCCAGCTCTGATAATATTCCGCTCATGCCCGCGCAAGCGGGGACCCAGTGCTTTCACAAGCTCGGACGTTGGATTGCCGACGTGAACTACACCTACCGCTTATCGCCCAAAGAACTGGGTCCCCGCTTTCGCGGGGATGAGCGGAGAGGGATCAGGCGTTCTGCAGAACCCTCAGGGCGCGGACCTTGGCGCCGTCGGTCATCGGGTTCGGGCGGGTCGGACCATGCAGGACCGAAGGCGTGGCGCTCTGCTCATCACCGGCCGGCGTGATCAGGAAGCCCTTCCGCGCCAAAGTCTCTCCGGTCGTGCGACGCGAGGTCCAGACCGCGATCGGAGCGGCCAGAAGCAGCGGACCGACGATCGGCACGAAGAACGACGCGAGGTCGGGACGGAAGGCGAGGGCGGCGCAGAAGCCGAGACCCGTGATCATCTGCCAGCGCATCGAGCGGAAGGCGTCGGCCCAGGTGATGCCGTCGGCGTCGCGTTGTTGGGCGTGCCAGCCGGCGTCCTGGCCGCACAGAATCTTGGTCACCGAAACCGTGTTGGCGACCATCAGGATGGGAGCCAGCGTCGCTGAAAGGAAGATCTCGGCCGCCATGCCCTTGATGATCTGCTTGCTGCCGCCGAAGGCGCGGGTTTCACGCGGACGCGACAGGACCAGAACCGCGCCCATGATCTTGGGACCGATCAGAAGTACGCCAGCCAGCATCGAAGCCAGCATGAAGGGGGTGAACTGCGGGTGCAGGAAGTAGAAGAAGGACGACCAGTCGATGGGATATTGCAGCTGGATCACCAGACCGGCCACCAGCGAGGCGAACCACAGCGGGGAAGCGACATAGGCCAGAACGCCCATGAACAGCTGCATCTTGCTGGCGCCGTTCAGACCACGCGAGCCGAGCAGGGCGATGTGCTGCAGGTTGCCCTGGCACCAGCGGTGCTCGCGGCGAATGAAGTCGGTGATCGTCGGCGGGGTCTCTTCGCACGAACCGTCCAGAGCGGCGGTGACGTGGACGGCCCAGCCGGCGCGGCGCAGCAGGGCGGCCTCGACGACATCGTGGCTCATGATGTGGCCGCCGAAAGGCTTCTTGCCCGGCAGGATCGGCAGGCCGCAAGCCTCGGCGAAGGCGCGGGTGCGCAGGATCGCGTTATGGCCCCAGTAGGAGCCCTCCGCGCCGGTCCACCAGGCCAGGCCAGCGGCGGCGACGCGGCCGTACAGGCGCACACCGAACTGCGACACGCGGGCGAACGGGGTGGCCGCCTTGACGATGGT
>DASVTM010000242.1:0-7185 GCA_036387575.1 Brevundimonas sp. | reverse complement strand
GCTGTGGCGAATGGGCTGCAGGGATAGAAGGTTCAGCGGGATCAGTTGGTTGGCGGCAGTGAAACCGAGGGCTCAACGACTTCCACTGCATCGAATGCTGAATTTTCAGCCTGATACCGCTTTCGCTCCTCGTCGATTTTCGCCTGCCAGCGCAACCTGAGCTGGGCAGGGCGGGCCGGATAGCGGTCTTCGAGGAAGGTGGCCTCCACCACTCGGTCAGTACGGAAGGTGCGGAAATCCTGACGGGTTTCGCACCAGGCGATCAGAAGCCGCACCGTCTCGCGATAGCCGATCAGGAACGGCCAGATGGTGCGCAGCGACGGCCGGTCCTGCTCGTCGCGATAATCCAGCACCAGCTTGCGGCCCGAGCGGATCCAGACGCGGACCTGGGCCATGTCCAGACTGTCGATCTTGGGCTCGGCCCAGCTCGGTCCGGTCGTCAGCGAAGGCTCCAACACCACCGGTCTGAGCCGTTCAGGCACGCTGGCGGCGATCTTGGCCACAAGGTCCCGGGCGGCGCGGGCCAGCGCCAGGTCGCCACGGCTCGCGACCCACTGCGCCCCCAGAACTGCTGCCTCGATCTCGTCCGAGGTTAGCATCAGGGGTGGCATGTCGAAGCCCGAATCCAGCACATAGCCAATCCCGGCTTCGCCCCTAATGGGCACCCGCTGGCTCATCAGGGCGGCGACGTCGCGATAGACGCTGCGTTTGGACGTCTCGAGCTCGGTCGCGAGCGCCTCGGCCGTGACAGGGTGCGAACTGCCGCGCAGAACCTGAACGATCTGGAACAGCCGGTCGGCGCGTCTCATGATTCTTTCCCGGGTGATGAGATCGGACACGGCGTTAGCCCCTCATCGGGCTTCTGAACCGTCACTGCTGACAACATGCTGTCAGCAGGGTGGCAGTAGTCAAGGGGGGCCGGTGGATGGGCCGGTTCCGTGCTGACGCAGCGAGGTTCCGCGAGCCCGGCTTGGCGCCTTAAACTGGAGAGGGATTTTTCGATGCTGACGCTGTTCCATGCCCCGCTTTCGCGGTCCTCGCGCCTGATCTGGTTGATGGAGGAGCTGGGGGCCGACTACGAGATTTGCTACTGCGACATCGCGCGGAGGGATGGTTCCGGCGGCCGTGATCGCGCCAATCCGCATCCGGACGGCAAGGTTCCCGCGTTGATCCATGACGGCGCCCTGATCAGCGAATGCGCAGCGGTGGCGCTGTATCTGACCGACCTCCATCCTGAAGCCGGGATGGGGGTCTCCGTCGGCCATCGCGACCGGGGTGAATACCTGACGTGGCTCGCCTGGGCGGCGGGCGAGATGGAACCTGTGCTGGGCCAGCGTCTCGGCGGATATGTCCCCACCGATCCCTATTCGGTCCGCCGTTACGAGGCGGTCGTCGATCGTCTGCTCGACCGGCTGTGGAGCGCGCCGTATCTGATGGGCGACAGGTTCTCCGCCGCTGACGTCATGATAGGGGCGACGCTGATGTGGGCGCGCGCCCATCTGCCTGAAAGCCCCACGCTGGACTCCTATGTCGCCCGTATTTCAGAGCGTCCCGCGCGGCGAGCGGCGATGGAGAAGGACGGCGACATTGCTGTCGCCAGCTCGTCCCGGGCCGCCTGAGTTCAGGCCGCGTCGGCGTGGCCTTCGTGGTGGAACGGGTCCTCATGGAAGGGCGCATCACCGTCGCCGCTGACCGGTATCGCCGTCAGACAGCTGACGTAATCGTCACGCCAGGTCGCCACATCGGTGTCGCGCACCACCTTCATCAGGGCGGTCCATTTCCGGATTCGTTCCTCTATAGGCATGGTCAGGGCCCTCTTGATGGCGTCGGCTACTTCTTCACGACTGAACGGATTGACCAGCAGGGCCTCCCCCATCTGTTCTGCGGCGCCGGCAAAGCGTGACAGGATGAGGACGCCCGGATCGTCCGGGTTCTGGGCCGCGACATATTCCTTGGCCACGAGGTTCATGCCGTCGCGCAGGGGGGTGACCAGACCGACGCGGGCGGCGCGATAGATGCCGGCCAGCTGATCGCGACGATAACCCCGGTTCAGGTACCGGATCGGCTGCCAGTCCATATCTGCGTATTCGCCGTTAATACGTCCGGCAAGGGCGTCCAGGCGGGCCCGGATGTCCTGATAGGTGTCGACATCGTCGCGCGAGATCGGCGTTACCTGCACCAGGAAGACGTCGCCCCGGTTTTCCGGGTTGTCGTGCAGGAACTGCTCGTAACCGAGCATGCGTTCCTCGAGACCCTTGGAGTAGTCGAGCCGGTCCACACCCACCATCATCGACCGGAAAGCCGCGGAAGCCGCCATACGGTCGTAGGTCCGATTGCCCTGAGGTGAGTTCCGCGCCTGGATGAAGCCATCAACATCAATGCCGATCGGGAAGACGCCCGCCTGCACCGTGCGGCCGAAACACTCGAGCCCACCATCCCCGACAAGCTCACCGCGTGCTTCGGAGACGACATAGTCGCGGAACAGGTCGAGCCACTCCTCAGTCTGGAAGCCCAGGAGGTCGTAGGCGAACAGGGACTCCACCAGCCGCCTGTGATGGGGGAGGGTCACCAGCAACTGCCGCACCGGCCAGGGCGTGTGCAGGAAGAAGCCAATCCGGTTCGTGATGCCCAGGCGGCGCAGATCCCGCGCCATCGGAATCAGGTGATAGTCGTGGATCCAGATGATGTCGTCCGGCTGGATCAGTGGCGCGAGAACTTCGGCGAACCGGCCGTTCACGCGCTCGTAGCCCTCGCCATAGGTCCGTTCGTAGGCCGTCAGGTCGACACGGTGGTGGAACAGGGGCCAGAGCGTCTTGTTGGCGTAGCCGTTGTAATATTCGTCGACGTCCTGAGCTTCCAGATCGACGAGGGCGACGGTGACGCCGGCCCGGTCCTCCATCTTTAGTTCCCCGGTGAAGTGTTCGACGGTCTCTCCGGACCAGCCGAACCAGAGGCCATCATACTTCATCAGCGCCGCTGAGAGGGCCATGGCGAGGCCACCGGCCGAGCCGGCGGCCGGGTCGGAGGGAGCCGATACCCGGTTGGACACAACAATTAGACGTGACATAGCCGACTTAACGCCGAAGCTTGAGTAGGGATGCAACGCAACATCGTGATGCGGTGGGGGTTGACGATTTTTGCCTTGTTTTACCGAACGTCCGTCCACGAACGGCTGAGCAGGATGGCGCAGTTGATGATGCCGACGAGAGAGTAGGTCTGCGGATAATTGCCCCACAGCTCGTCATCGCCAAGCGAGATGTCTTCGGACAGCAAGCCCGCGTGGGTTCGTCGTGACAGCATCTGTTCGAAGATTTCGCGCGCCTCCTCATCGCGGCCGTTCTGATGCAGGGCCTCGATGAACCAGAAGGTGCAGAAGTTGAACGCGGTCTCGGGTTCGCCGAAATCGTCGGGGATGACGTAGCGGAACAGATAGGGGCCTTTCTTCAGGTCCTTTTCGATGGCGTTGAAGGTGGCCACCTGACGCGGGTCCATCGGGTCGAGGAACCCTAGGTCGACGAGCTGCAGAAGGGATGCATCGAGCTCGGTCCCGCCGAAGCTGGCCCCGAAACGACCTTCCTCGGGAATGTAGGTTTCCTTCTCGATCCGTTCACGGATGATCTGGGCGCGTTCGGTCCAGACCTGGGCTCGATCTGTCAGATGCAGATGGTGGGCGGCCTTGGCCAGCCGGTCGCAGGCGGCCCAGCACATCACCGAGGAATAGGTGTGCACCCGGGCGATGGTGCGGAACTCCCACAACCCCGCGTCCACCTGATCGTGCATGGCGAAGGCCCGGTCACCGACCTTTTCCAGCGCGTCGAAGTCGTCGACCGTCCCGGGCCGCAGCAGGCGGGTGTCGTAGAAGCTCTGCACCAGAGGCAGGACGATCTGTCCGTAGACGTCATGCTGAAGATGCTCGCGCGCCTGATTGCCGACGCGAACGGGCTCCATGCCGCGATAGCCTGCGACAGAGGTGACGATGCGCTCGTCGATGTCCTCTTCCAGCCCCACGCCATAGACCGGCTGGACGTGGCCGCCCGCCGATTGATCGACGAGGTTCCTGAGATACACGAGGTAGTTCTCGAGGATGTCGACGGCGCCCAGACGGTTGAGGGCGCGGACGGTATAATAGGCGTCGCGGACCCAGCAGTAGCGGTAGTCCCAGTTGCGACCGCTCTCGGGGAACTCCGGCACCGACGTGGTCATCGCCGCGACGATGGCCCCGGTCTCTTCATAGGCGCAGAGCTTGAGGGTGATCGCGGCCCTGATCACCGCGTCCTGATAATCGAGCGGGATGTAGAGGGTGCGGACCCAGTCCTTCCAGTACGCGACGGTGCGGTCCAGCGCCGAGGCGACGCCCGGGCCGACTTCCTGATCGTAGCCCTCGTCGGGGCCGAGGAAGAAGGTCAGCGGCTGTTCCAGCCTGAAGGTCCGTTCCTCCAGAATATGGGAAACGGGGCAGTCGGTGGTCAGGCGCAGGGTCACGTCCGAGCACAGGTACCGGATATGGTTGGAGCCGTTGGTCGTCTCGGCCCGGCGTGCGCCCCAGTCGGCGGATGGCCTCAACCGCACGGTGACGCGCGGTGCTCCCTTCAGGGGACGGACGATCCGGCCGAAGGCGAGCGGGCGATAGGTGCGCGAATGCTTGTGGTGGCGCGGGGCGAAGTCGATGATCTCAACCGACGCGCCGTCCTCGGCCGTCAGCACCGTGCGCAGGACAGGGGTGTTGCGGATGTACTCCTGAGCGACATGTTTGAGCCCTTCGAGTTCGACGGCCCAGAATCCGTGTTCGGGCGTCTCGCCATTCATCAGGGCCGAGAAGACAGGATCGCCGTCGACGCGGGGAGCGCAGGCCCAGATGTATCGGCCGTGGCGGTCGATCAGGGCGCTGATCGAACAGTTGCCGACGGGAGCAAGGTCGAGTGAGGGGCGGGCAGGAGGAAGATCGTTCATGCCTCAGCCTCTTCACGTAGTTCGGCAACAGTCTCCAGCCAGTCCAGAACCTGGGGCACAGCGTCGAGACGATACCGGGCATGGGTCACACGCATGGGTCCGACCAGCACACCGAAACCGCCGAGGGCGGTCGCGGCCCGGAAGGCGTGCTCATCGGTCTGGTCGTCGCCGAACATGACGGGGAGGGCTCCCGTGAACGGCGGTTCTGTCATCAGGGTCGTCAGCGCCGTGCCCTTGTCAGTGCCGGGCGTCTTGAGCTCGAAGATCATATGCCCGGGCTGCAGGGCGAGGCCGGTCTCCGCCGCTAGCGTGCGCGCGAGATGCTCGGCCGCAGCGGCGGCGTCGGGGGCCTGACGGTAATGGAGCCCGGCAGCGACGCCCTTGTCCTCGACGATCACGCCGGGATGAGCTTCTGCGAAAGCCCTGAAGGCTGCGACGACCGCGCGCACGCCCGGGTGCGCCGCCGGGGTATGGACAGCGCCGTCGCCGGTGCGAATTTCGAGTCCGTGAATGCCTGACGCCGCTGGCGACGACGATTCAGTGATGCGGTCGATCTCGGCCAGGGTGCGGCCGCTGATCACCGCCAGCCGACCGTGGAGGGCCCGTCCGAGACGGCGCAGGACCGCTGTGCGACGCGGATCGGGCAGCACCCCATCCGGCGTTCGGGCCAGGGATGCGAGGACCCCGTCCATATCCAGAAACAACGCCAGACCGCGCAAATTCACGGGCGGAGGTGGAAGGGCTTCGGGCGCGCTTCCGGCGTCTAACGTCATTGGATCTCCGATTGTCGTGTTCGCCCCAGACGCAGTAACGCGTCATGACGGCAAAGGTTGGGAAGCGACCGCCGGTTTGTCGAAAATCGGCGAACACGGAAGCGACGCTGTGGTGGTGCGCCTTTGCCCTAGCATTGTGCCGGGGACGATATTGGGGCAATTCCTGCACCAGATCGCGAAGCTACGCTTCGCCGACGACGAGGCCGCAGGCCCGCCTCCGGCAACGCGTTACGCTCAAGGATATCCCGATGCCCGCAGATTCGTCCCATTCCACTGCCGCGCAGACCGAGTCGATGACGGAGCGGGCGCGCGGAGTGATCCAGCTCAACATCGAGGCGCTGCAGGCGCTGGAACGGACCATCGACGGCTCGCTCGCCCGGGCTTGTGACGTCATCCTGTCGCGCCCCGGCTATGTCGTGGTCACCGGTATGGGCAAGTCCGGCCACATCGGCGGCAAGATCGCCGCGACCCTGGCCTCGACCGGCACCAACGCCTTCTTCGTCCACCCGGCGGAGATGAGCCACGGGGATCTCGGCATGCTGCGTCACGATACGACGCTGCTGGCGATCTCCGCCTCGGGCGAAAGCCGCGAACTGCGTGATCCGCTGATCTTCTGCCAGCGCAACGATATCCCGGTGATCGGCATGACCCAGCGCGGGTCGAGCTTTCTGGCAAGAATGTCCGCCGTGCCGCTGATCATGCCCAACGTGGCCGAGGCCTGCCCCAATGGTCTGGCGCCCACGACCTCGACACTGATGACGCTGGCGCTCGGCGACGCCCTGGCCATGGTGCTGATGGACCGGCGCGAGTTTACGGCCACCGACTTCGGCATGCATCACCCGGGCGGGTCTCTGGGCATGAGCCTGCAGAGCGTGCGCGAATGGATGGGCGACAACCACGCGCCGCCAGCCAGCGTGCCTCTCGACGCCGACTTCTCCGAGGTGGTCTCGGCCATCACCGCCGGTCGCAAGGGCGCGGTCGCCGTGCTCAACCCGGATCAGACACTGGCAGGCATCATCACCGATGGCGACGTCCGCCGGGCCTTCACGCAGGACATCGCGGTCATCCGCGCCGCCGACATCATGAATCATCACCCCAAGGTGGTCAGCCCCGAGCAGCGGATGAGCGACGTCGTCGACCTGCTCTCGGCCAACAAGATCGCCACCCTGTTCGTGGTCGAGAACGATCGCCCGGTTTCGATCGTTCATATCGCCGAACTGATGCAGGCAGGCTATGTGTCGTAAGGGGGCTGTGTCTTACAAGGACGCAGTCGAGGCGTAATCAGGACATGGCTCAGGATATCCTTTTCGACGCCAGCCGGTTGGTCAGTCGTGCGGAGCGCAGTTCTCCGACGGGTGTGGATCGTGTCTGCCTCGCCTACGCCGAGTGGCTGATCGCGCGACCGGACATCAATATGATCCCGGTTCGCAGCAAGCACGACCAATTGGTAGCGGTCGATCCC
>DASVTM010000241.1:0-6519 GCA_036387575.1 Brevundimonas sp. | reverse complement strand
TTCCTCGAAATAGCTGGAAGAGAGGCTGCGCTCGCCCGAACCGTCTGTGTTCATGACGCCGATCGAGAACCGGCCTCCCGATGACTTGGTGAAGGCGATCATGTCGCCGCGAGGGCTCCAGGACGGGGCCGTATAGCTGCCACCGCCGCGCGAGATCGGACGCTGCCCGGAGCCATCGGCGCTCATGACATAGAGGCGCGGCGTACCCGAGCGGTCCGAGTTGAACACGATCTGGCGCGCGTCGGGGCTGAACGACGGCGAGGTGTCGATGCCGGGATCGGAGGTCAGGCGGCTGAGCTGGCGGCTGCGCAGATCCATCACATAGACGTCGGTGTTGCCGCCACGGATGATCGAGAAGGCGACCTTGGAGCCGTCGGGTGAATAGCGCGGCGCCAGCGCCTGACCGTCGAACTCGCCGAGGCTTTCGCGGCGGCCGGTCGACAGGTTGTAGAGGTAGATGCGGCTGTAGTCCTTGCCGAGCGCCATATAGGTGATCTCGTCCGGGTTGGACGAGAAGCGCGGCGTCAGGATGATCTCCTCGCCGCCGGTCAGGAAGACGGGATTGTAGCCGTCCTGATCGACGATGGCCAATCGCGAGAGCCGGTTCAACTCGGTGCCGCTCTCGGCGACATAGATGATGCGGGTGTCGAAGAAGCCGCTCTCACCCGTCATGCGCTGATAGACGACGTCGGCGATCTTGTGCGCGACCCGGCGCCACTGATCCGGCGTGGCGGTGAAATTGTAGCTGACCAACTGGCACTGCCGATATGGATCGTACAGGCGAAACCCATAGTCATTGCGGTTGTCAGGCCGCGCCGTCACGGAGCCGTAAAGCACCGCCTGGGCCCCGATCTGGGTCCACTGCGGAAAATTGGGAGCATTTGCGAGAGTCAGCCCGGTTTCGATGAAGCTGCGCGGATTGATGGCCTCGAAATAGCCCGAGCGACTGAGATCGCCGCTCAGGACGCCCGAAAGCTCAGACCCGTTGGGTCCGCTGAACGGCGCGATCGCGATCTGGAAGGGCTTGAGAACACCTTCGTCGACGACGACGTCCTGGGTTGGTGCGGTCGCTGCAGGGACCTGGGCACGCGCCGGCCCCTGGACCAGCAACGGCGTCGATACCGCCACAGCGGCAACCGTGGCCAACAGAAGTTTCAGACGCATGGATAGCTCCCTCGATACTCTGGCGGCGTGCCTGATCTAGCGCGTCCGTCGCCCCCGTGGCCAGCTTGCCGGTGAATGGGGCGACCGTTAGGCGATGCGTGAACAGCCGGGAGGATCAGCGGTTGCCGCAGGGCCGTGCGGTATCGAACCGGAACGGTACTTCCTGCGCCGTGAACCCGTCAGGGACGTCGAACGGGGAGGTCGCGCGCAAGGCCTGCATCAGGCTGTCGGCGGCAGCGCGCCATGCCGGATCGCTGCTGGATCCTTCAATTGCCGGCGTACCCTGGATCCGTCCGCCAGCGTCCAGACGCACCCGAACGCGGATCGTCACCGCGTTGCCGTTGGGCAGGTCGCAGACCACCCGCACGTTCCAGTTCGGGGTCACCTGCCGACCGAGTGCAGCCAGTTGCGGCCCTGAAGCCTGAGGCGCTCGTCCGGCGCCTTGCTGGCCTGTCGAAGGCCGTCCGGGATTGGGCGAAGGACGGCGAGGCCCCTGAAGCGCGCCGAGATCCAGAGTCGGCTCATTGCGACGCGGAGTCGCAGCCGGGGGTCTGGCGCGGGGTGGCGTGGGGCGGGCTGGAGTGGGCGTCGCGCGTGGAGGTGTCGGACGCGGCGGGGTCGGGGTCGGCCGTGGCGGCGTTGGACGAGGTGTCGGCGTGGGCGTGGGACGCGGAGCGGGGGCCGGTGGGGTCACCTTCGGCGGCACGCGCGGCGTCGGCGGTGCGGGCGTCGGAGGGCTCGGCGTTGGTTCAGGCGGAGCCTCGACGGCCTCGGTCGGCGCGCTGGCGCCGTCCTCGGTGACCAGTTCCTCGGAGGGATTGTCGGCGGCCGCAGCCTCGATCACCTCGGACGACATGATCGACACCGGCACCGACGACGGCATCGGAACGGGCAGGTCCTTCTTCGGCCACGAGATGAAGGCGAGCGCCAGCACGCCGACGTGCAGCACGATCGATCCCAGTATGGCGGGGCTCGGCCTGTTCACGTCAGCCTTCAGAATCCGGCGCCGTGTCGGTGATCAGGTTGAGCTTGGTGAAGCCATTGGCCGAAAGTCGAGCCATGACCCGTGCCACCGCCTGATAGGGTGCGCGACCGTCGGCACGCACGAAGATCGGCTTTTCGTCCTTCTTCGCATCGCCCACCGCCTCGGCTACGCTCTGTGCCAAGGCGTCGTATTCGGTCGGCGTCTTGTCGAGGAAAATGGCGCCGTTCTGGTCGATCGACAGCGTGATCGGCGTGTTGTCGGTCGGCACCGCGCTGGCCTCGGTCTTCGGCAGTTCCACCGGCACCCCGACCGTCAGCAGGGGCGCCGAGATCATGAAGATGATCAGCAGCACCAGCATGACGTCGACCAGCGGCGTGACGTTGATCTCGCTCAGCGGCCGCTTTCTGGCGCGGCGTCGTCCGCGTACGTGGCCCTGTCCGGCCCCTCCGCCCATGGCCATGTCAGTCGGCCCGGCGGATGGAGAATTCGGACGGCGTCGGTGCGGGCGGTGGCGGCGTGTTCGGCGCGCCCAGACGACGAGCTACGGCAGCCTGCAGGTCGTCGGCGAAGCTCTCCAGGCGGCCCGAGAACTTGCCCGCGTCGATCGAGAATTTGTTGTAGGCGATATAGGCCGGGATGGCCGCCGCCAGACCAACGGCCGTGGCGAACAGGGCCTCCGAGATCGCCGGCGCAACCGTCGTCAGGTTGGTGTTGCCGGCCGAGGCGATGCGGCCGAACGCGTTCATGATGCCCCAGACGGTGCCGAACAGGCCGATGAAGGGCGAGGCGGTGGCGACCACCGACAGCACGCCCAGACCGTTCTCGACCCTCTGCCCTTCACGCGCGATGATCGAGTCCAGCGACCGGTCGATGCGGCTGATCAGCAGATTGCCCTGTTGCTCGGTGAGCTGTCCGCGGGCTCTGGTCTCGCGCCAATCCGCGAGGGCCGTGACAAGCATGCGCGGCAGGGCGTGGGTCGGCTGTGGCCCCGCCTCGGCAGCGACATCCTCGAGTGAACGCCCGGAGCTCAGCGCCTTCTCGAACGCCTCGGCCTGGGTGTTAAGCGCCGTGAAGCGGAAAGCCTTGTCGATGATGACGGCCCAAGACCAGATCGATGCGACAGCGAGACCGGCCATCACGATCTTCACGACCCAGTCGGCGGTCATGAACAGGGTGACGGGGTTCAACATTCCGGCGTCGACGACGGCAGTTGCGGCGGCTGGGACTGTCATCGGCAGGCGGGTCCTCGAAGATCGGTATCGCACCCTATCGAGCGGGCGGGAGTGACCATTGTGTGGCGTCCCCCGCCTCTAGCGGCTGAGCGGGCCAACGTCACTAACGCTCCCCTCAACGGTGCGTGAGGACGGGCATTAGTTCGCCGGCTTCAGCCAGGGCGTAACGCTTTCGACCAGAGCTTTAGTCGGACGGCGGGGTCGTCCGTCGAGATGGATACAGACGGCAGTCACCTCAGCCCGGCAAAGCACCTCGCCGTCGCGCTCGACGGTCTGGGATATGATCAGCCGGGGGCCCTTCACTGCGTCATAGGTGGTGCGGACGACAAGCGCGTCGTCGATCCGCGCTGGCTTGAGGTATTTCAGGTTCAGCTCCGAGACCACGAAGGCCATCGGCTCGGCGTCGTCCAGCAACTCGGCATGACCCTTGGCCGTCAGCCGCATGAAGTCGGACCGTCCCCGCTCCAGATAGCGAACATAGTTGGCATGATAGACCAGACCGGTGAAGTCCGTGTCCTCGTAATAGACCCGGATCGGCAGCAGGTGATCGCGGCCTTCGAAACGACCGGCGGTCGGTTGATCGTTCATCCGGGCGCCTGAGTCGTTCGAGGCGGGGCCGGAAACGCCGGGCAGTCCTGAGCCACCATCTGGTCGAACTCGCCCTTGAGCGGGTCGTTACTCAGCAAGAGCCGGTTCGGGCGTGAGACGAAGCCAGATGGAGACGATCGCGAATCGGCGGCCAGATAGCCGCAAACCACCCTGCCCCGGCCCGTCTGCAACAGGCGGATTTCAGCGCGCGGCCCCAGTTGCTCGTGCGCCTGACGCAGCACCCGGTCGGAGGCCTGCTCCTGACTGAATCCCGGTCGCGCGCCGTGCGAGATGGCCCACAGGCTCAACGCGCCCAACCCGAGCACGACTACGCCCAGCCCCCCGATCACTCTTTGAACATTCAGGCGTCGCGTCATTCGGCCTCCTGCGATGGGAGGATGACGGGCTTCGCCGCTCAGGGGAAGGCCGCTATCGCACGCGCGGACTTATGGTCCAGCCTGGTGACGCCTGCGAGGGTCGTGGTCGCTGAAGGCAGAGACCCAGCGACGCCAGCCAGCCGATGACCAGCGAAGCGCCGTATCCGACGACGGGCGCCGGATAGTTGCCGAACAGATTGGCGAGGATCAGCCCGATCCAGATGCCACAGAGCGCCAGGGCGACGGCGTGGTCCTCGGTGCGCCCCTGTGCTCTGGCGGCGATTACCCTCAGCAGGAAAGGCAGCGGCAACAAGAACAGCACCAACCCGGCGGCGATGCCTGTGACGGGGTTGGCGGCGAACGCCGTCGGCACGACTCGCTCGACATAGGCAACGGCAGGCAACGGATCGACGCGAGTCCACGCCCACACCGTCGCCGCCAGCGCCATGAGCAGGGCGGTGGCGTCGGGCGCGGTGACCTTGCGTCTTACGAACGCCAGGGCCGCGAGCGCCAGCAGCAGCGCCGTCGCCGAGGCTGCGTCGGGCTGGATGCCGAGCACCAGAGCGAAGGCGCCGGTAAGCGCGCCGCCCCACCAGTTGGTCCTCGTAACCGCGACCGCCCAGACGACGAAAGGCAGGACGATGGATGCAGGCTGCAAGACGACGGGACCGACGGCGATCCAGCGATGCACACCTGCGCTTTCGTCTCCGAGCGTGGCGAAGACGAGGATCAGCGCCACGCCGATCAAGGTCGCCGCACCCTTGGGGCCGGGTCGCCACGGATTGAGGGCCAGCCCCATAGCAATCAGCGCGCCCAACCCCAGCGCCGCAGACTGCACGATCGGCGCGGAGTTCGGCGCACCGGCCAGCCTGATGGCAAACAGTCCGACCACCGCTGTGACGACCGCCTGTGCGATCACCGCGCCGGTCGACTGCGCCCGGCGGAGCCAGAGACTGTTCACTCGAACAGGTCGCCCGGGCCGACCGTCGGGATCTTCGGCGGCTCGTTGAGGCCGAGGTGGGCGTAGGCCTTGGCGCAGGCCATCCGGCCTCGCGGGGTGCGCTGGATGAAGCCCTGTTGCAGCAGATAGGGCTCGATCACGTCCTCGACCGCATCGCGCGCCTCCGCGATGGCGGCGGCCAGGGTATCCATGCCGACCGGTCCGCCGCCGTAGTTCTCGATCAGGGCCTTGAGGAAGCGGCGGTCGTTGGAATCCAGTCCTGCCTCGTCGATCTCCAGCCGGGCCAGAGCCCGCGCCGCGACCATTTTGGTGACGACTTTCGCGCCCTCGGCCTCGGCGAAATCACGGACCCGGCGTAGCAACCGTCCGGCGACACGAGGCGTGCCCCGTGCTCGGGAGCCGATCTCGCGCGCTCCGGCCTCGTCGATGCTGACGCCCATCTTGCGGGCCGCGCCGGTGATGACACGCACCAGCTCGTCGGGGGTGTAGAACTCCAGCCGCAGCGGGATGCCGAACCGGTCGCGCAGCGGCGTGGCCAGAAGCCCGGCCCGTGTCGTCGCCCCCACCAGCGTGAAGGGCGCCAGATCGATGCGCACCGACCGGGCCGACGGTCCCTCGCCGATGATGAGGTCCAGCACATGATCCTCCATCGCCGGATAGAGGATTTCCTCCACCTGCGGGGCCAGCCGGTGGATCTCGTCGATGAACAGCACGTCGCGCGGTTCGAGGTTCGTCAGGATGGCGGCGAGGTCACCCGCCTTGGCCAGGATCGGGCCCGAGGTCGTGCGAAAACCGACGCCGAGTTCCTTGGCAACGATCTGGGCCAGCGTGGTCTTGCCGAGCCCCGGAGGTCCGAACAGCAGCACGTGGTCCAGCGCCTCGCCACGCGCACGGGCGGCGTCGATGAAGACCTTGAGATTGCCCTTGGCCTGCTCCTGCCCGACGAACTCGGACAGGGTCTGCGGTCGCAGCGCGCGATCGTAGGTTTCGCCGGGGGCGGCTTCGGGAGCGATCAGACGATCATCCGTCATCGAACCGCTCCCGACCCTGTCTGACCTACATTTTCAATACGGCGTAACCAACGACCATGGCTACGATGCCGACGAGGAAAACGAGCACGACCTGCAGTTTCTTGTTCATGGCAGACAGGACTCCGTTTGAGAAAGCAGGAGGGATAGGCCATGTCGCGCTCGCGGCTCAACCCCGAAGCCT